>NZ_JBVHLU010000038.1:0-87386 GCF_055558835.1 Embleya sp. NPDC025285 | reverse complement strand
ACGTCCTTGACCTCACCCTTGAGCACACCGGCCTGAAGCGCGGCGCCGACGGCGACGACCTCGTCCGGGTTGACGCCCTTGTTCGGCTCCTTGCCGTCGGTCAGCTCGCGCACCAACTCGGTGACGGCCGGCATCCGGGTCGAGCCACCCACCAGGACCACCTGGTCGACCTCGCCCACCGAGATGCCGGCGTCCTCGATCGCCGCGTGGAACGGCCCGCGACAACGCTCCAGGAGATCGACCGTCAACTGCTGGAACTGGGCGCGGGTGAGCTTCTCGTCCAGGTGCAGCGGGCCCTCCGCCGAGGCCGTGATGTACGGCAGGTTGATCGAGGTCTCCGTCGCGCTGGACAACTCCACCTTGGCCTTCTCCGCGGCCTCGCGCAGCCGCTGGAGGGCCATCTTGTCCTTGGACAGGTCCACCCCGTGGGCGTTCTTGAACCGCTTGACCAGGTGATCCATCACCCGCTGGTCCCAGTCGTCGCCGCCCAGGTGGGTGTCGCCGTGCGTCGCCTTGACCTCCACGACGCCCTCGCCGATCTCCAACAGCGACACGTCGAACGTTCCGCCGCCCAGGTCGAACACCAGGATCATCTGGTCGCGCACTTTGTCCAAGCCGTACGCCAGCGCCGCCGCGGTG
The DNA here is from genome assembly GCF_055558835.1 of Embleya sp. NPDC025285. NCBI lineage: Bacteria > Bacillati > Actinomycetota > Actinomycetes > Kitasatosporales > Streptomycetaceae > Embleya > Embleya sp. NPDC025285. Next base: position 86,747 of record NZ_JBVHLU010000038.1, on the reverse strand, counting down.
GGCTCGTTGACGATGCGCAGTACGTTCAGACCGGCGATCTCCCCGGCCTCCTTGGTCGCCTGGCGCTGCGCGTCGTCGAAGTACGCGGGCACCGTGACGACAGCGTCGGTGACCTTCTCGCCCAGATACGCCTCGGCGTCGCGCTTGAGTTTCTGCAGGACCCGCGCCGAGATCTCCTGCGCCGTGTAGCGCTTGCCGTCGATGTCGCCGACGTCGGGAAAGTGCCACGTGTTGTCGCCCATGTGCCGCTTCACCGAGCGCGCGGTGCGTTCGACGTTGGTCACCGCCTGGCGCTTGGCCACCTCACCGACCAGCACCTCGCCGTTCTTCGCGAACGCCACCACCGACGGCGTCGTCCGCGCTCCTTCCGCGTTCGCGATCACGGTGGGTTCACCGGCCTCCAGAACCGCGACCACCGAATTCGTCGTGCCGAGATCGATACCGACCGGACGTGCCATGAAGACGCTCCTAGAACGTCGAGCGCTCCGGTGGCTCACCCCGCTCCCACGCCCCGGCACCCCGAACGCCGCGACCGCCCCCGACCCACGGGACCGCCACCGGGCTCTCGTGCCTTGCGGCCGTGCGGGTACTACCTCCGGAATATGACCCACACATCCCCATGTCAACCACAACCGGCCCAACCACCCCGCACATCCCACCGACAGTGACCGCAACCACACGTTTCGTCGCCGCGAACTCCGCCCTCCGAGTGGCGAATGCCCTCCCACCCCGGCGGCCGACGACGACCACGAACCATCCACCGGATCGACCCGGACACCGGCGCCGTCGCCGACCTGCTCGACCGTGACCTGCCCTCGTGCACCGAGGCGGAGGGTCCGGCCTTCCTGCCCACCGCCGACGGCGCGGTGCTGCACACCGATGTCGGCGCCCTCGCGCCTGGGGGTCGACTTCCGCCACTACCGGCCCGTCATGGGCCGACCCGCCATCGCGCGGCGCCGGTTCCCGACCACCGGACCGGCGTCGTGACGCGTGCCAGGGCGGGCGGCCAACCTGGTGGTGGACGGTGGCGGGCCTCGACATAATGCAGGGGCAATCTATTGCACGACGGCGACCCGATGCAGGGACGACCTTCGCGTGGGGCGAGGGTCGCGGGCCGATCGCGCGGGCCGGTCCACGGCCCCGGTCGATCGGGCATCGGTCTCATCGACCGTCGTAGGCAAGGAGCGACAATCGTGGTCTTCCCCCTTCCCCGTACGCTCGCGGCCCTGCGGATCGCCCGCGAAGCCGCCCAGATCATCCGCCGTGTCGGGCGGCCTCGGCGGATCCGGCTCAAGTCCTCCGCCGCGGACCTGGTCACCGCGACCGACGTGCGGGTGGAGAAACTGGTCCGGGCCTGGCTGAGCAGCCACTACCCACAGGACGCGGTGGTCGGCGAAGAGGGCGGCGGGTTGGCCGAGTTGGACCTGCGCCGCCCGACCTGGTTCGTGGACCCGCTCGACGGCACCACCAACTTCGCCCACGGACTGCCGCATTACGCGTGCGCCATCGCGTTCTGGGACGGCGAGCGGCTCGCGCTCGGGGTGGTCGCCGACGCGACCCGGCGTCGCACCTACTGGGCCGAGGCCGGCCGCGGCGCGTACGAGGGACGCAAGCGGTTGCACGTGTCGGACACCCGCACGCTGGGTCGCAGCGTGATCGCCACCGGCTTCCCGCCGTCCCGGGCCACCGACCCGGACAACAACCTGGCCGAGTTCCTGTCGGTGGTCAACGACACCCGCGACGTGCGTCGCCTGGGCTGCGCCGGCATCGATCTGTCCTGGGTGGCGGCGAGCCGCCTCGACGCGTACTGGGAGCAGCGCTGCGGGCCGTGGGACTGGGCCCCGGGCGCGATCCTGGTGCGTGAGGCGGGTGGTCGTGCCACCACGTTCGAGGGCGAGGACTGGAAGCCCGGCGACGGGGAGTTGGTGGCCTCCAACGGCGCCATCCACGACCGCCTGCTGCGTTCGTTCGCCCAGGCCAGGGCCGGCGCCGGGCTGCCCAGCCGGCCACTCGCCGCCTGATCGCCGGCACCCGCTGCCCGGCCGACGCGTCGGGCCCGTGATCGGTCGACGACCACCGATCACGGGCCCGCGACGTGCTCAGCCCTTGCGTTCCCGCTCGGCCCGGGCCAGGTCCATCCGCTCGCGCGCCGCGGTCACCTCCGCTCGCGCCGACACCTGCGGCACACCCACCTCCCACCACGCGCCGGCCTCGGTCCAGCGATCGGGCCGGGTGCGGACGACCACCACGGCCGGCCGGCGCGCCGCCCGCGCCGCCGCGTACGCCTTCGTCAACTCCTCGACGGTGTCGGCGGTGAACACCTCGGCGCCCAGGGCCGCGGCGTGCGCGGCGAAGTCGACCCGAACGTCCGCGGCGGCGCCCGGACCCCGGCAATCGGTGATCATGTTGTTGAACGGCGCCGCGCCCTGGCCCTGTTGCAACCGGGCGATCACCGCGTAGCCGCCGTTGTCGCAGACCACCGCGACGAACCGGTGCCCGGACAGAACCGCCGAGTACAGCTCCGAGTTGAGCATCAGGTAGGAGCCGTCACCGAGCAACGTGGTGACCACGCCCGCCGGCCGGGCCATCGCCGCGCCCCACGCCCCGGCGATCTCGTAGCCCATGCAGGAGAATCCGTACTCGACGTCCATCGTCGCCGCCCCGACCTCCCCCGAGGCCCGCCAGCCGCCGACCAGTTCACCGGGCAGCCCGCCGGCCGCGGTGAGGACGTAGTCGTCGGCCCCGGCCAGTGTGTTCACCACGCCGACCACCTGCGCGTACGTCGGCGGCTCGGCCGGGTCGGCGGGCGCCCGCAGCCGGTCGATCGTGGCGTCCCAGGCCCGCCGTTCGCGCTCGGCCCGGGCGGTCCACGCCGGGTCCGCCCGCCATGCGCCCAGCAGTGGGGTGAGTTCGCGCAACGCCTCGCGGGCGTCCCCGGTCACCGGTGCGGCGTGCCGCTTGACCGCGTCGAACCGGGCCGCGTTGATCGAGACCAGGCGTGCGTCGGCGGCGAAGACGCTCCAGGACGCGGTGGTGAAATCCTGGAGACGGGTGCCGACGGCCAGGATCAGGTCGGCGTCGGCGGCGAGCGCGTTGGCCGAGGCCGAACCGGTCACCCCCAACGGTCCGGCGTGCAGCGGGTCCTCGTGCGGCAGCAGGGTGCGCCCGGCGACTGTCTCGGCGAACGGGACACCGTGCGCCCGGGCCAGCCGCAACACCTCGGCCGCCGCGCCGGAGTAGCGCACGCCGCCGCCGACCACCAGCAGCGGACGTTCGGCGCCGCGCAACAGGTCCGCCGCGTGCCGAAGTTCGGTCAGATCCGGGCGCGGCCGCGGGATCCGGTGCAGGCGCGGCTCGAACAGGCTCAGCGGGAAGTCGTACGCCTGCGCCTGCACGTCCTGCGGCAGTGCGAGGGTGACCGGCCCGCAGTCGGCCGGGTCGGTCAGCACCCGGGCCACCTGCGGAAGGGTGGCGATCAACTGTTCGGGGCGGGTGATCCGGTCCCAGTAGCGACTGACCGCGCGGAAGGCGTCGTTGACCGTCGTGCTCGGGTCGTGGAAGTGCTCGACCTGTTGCAACACCGGATCGGGGGCGCGGCTCGCGAACGTGTCGCCGACCAGCAGGAGCAGCGGCAGTCGATTGGCGTGCGCGACGCCCGCCGCGGTGACCATGTTCAGCGCGCCCGGCCCGATCGAGGAGGTCGCGGTGAACACCTGGCGGCGCCGAGTGGCCCGCGCGTACCCGACCGCGGCCAGCGCCATGCCCTGTTCGTTCTGGCCGCGCCAGACCGGCATGCGCTCGCCCGCCTCGTGCAGCGCGTCGCCCAGGCCGAGCACGTTGCCGTGGCCGAAGATGGCGAACACGCCGGGGAACAGTCGCGCCCGGTCGCCGTCGAGGAGTTCGCTCTCCTGCGCCACCATCCAGCGCACCAGGGCCTGGGCCGTGGTCAGCCGTACGGTCGCGCCGGTTGTGGGCGGGCTCATCGGGTTCCTCCGTTCGGCGCGGGCGGCGGGGTCAGCGGGCAGCGGGGGTCGGGCTCGTCCTCGGCCCAACTCTCGCGCATCCAGTGGTGGGCGGGATCGTCGCAGGCGAGCATCGCGCGCTCGTCGGCCGGACCGGCCATCACGTTGAGGTAGTAGAGGTGGTGCCCGGGGGTGGCCACGCACGGGCCGTGGTAGCCGCGTGGGACCAGGAAGACGTCGCCGTCGCGCACGGTCACCGTCTCGTCGATCGTGCCGTCGGTGGTGTAGGTGCGGTGCAGACCGAAGCCGGTGCGGTCGGGTGTGCGCCCGTCCCGCCCGGCCACCCGGAAGAAGTAGATCTCCTCGTTGACGCTCTCGTGCGCGCTCGCGGTGTCGTGCTTGTGCGGCGGATGGGAGGACCAGTTGCCGTCCGGGGTGAGGATCTCGCAGACGATCAGTTTGTCCGCCTCGAACACGTCGGGGGTCATCAGGTTGTTCGCCTGTCGGGTCGCGCGCCCGGTGCCGCGCACCTCGACCGGCACGCCGGCCGCCGGGCCGTACGCCGGATCCAGTCGCCGGGTCGCCCGCGCCGAGGCGAGTGCGAGTTGGCAGCCGTGCGTGCCGGACAGCCGCAGTTCGGCGTCGCGCGGCACGTACGCGAAGTCCGACACGGCGGTGAACACGCTTTCGCGTCCCGCCAGTTCGAACCGCCGACCCTCGGTCTGCACGGTCACGGACCCGGCCAGCGGGATCACCGCGACCTCGTGCTCCCCGGTCGCCAGGACCCGCTCGCCGCCCGGCGGCAGGTGCACCACCCGCAGACCGCTGTAGCGCCATCCGGCGAGTTCGGGGGTGATCAGCAACGGGTCGTCGCCGGCGCCGGCGGTGCCCCAGGGGTGGAACAGGGTCGGGTCGTTCACGCGATCACCTCCACCGCGCGCGGATTCGCCGCGCGCAACACCCGCGCGGCGGCGTCCACCGCTCCGCGCACGTCGCCGTCGGGCGGGTAGAGCAGCGCGCGACCGACCACCAGGCCGCGCACGGCCGGTTGGGCCAGCGCGCGCCCCCACGAGGACAGGTCGGCCTGCGGGTCGGCGGACGGCACGCCGCCCAGCACCACGGTGGGCAGGGTGGTCGCGCCGGCCACCTTGTCCGGTTCCTCGGTCGCGGGCAGCTTGAGCCAGGTGTAGGCGGACGTGGTGCCCAGTGCCGAGGCGACGGTGACCGCGCGGATGTTGGCGGCGGTGCCCCGATCGAGGATCAGTCGCCCGGAGGCGTCGCGCCGGTACGGCAGCGGCTCGACCATCGCGCGGATGCCGTGCTCGGCCAGTTCGCTCACCGCCCGGGCGCAGCCCTCCAGTGTGGGTACCGTGCCGGCGTCCTGGTCCACGATGCGCAGCAACATCTTGCCGCCGTCGAGCCGATGGCGGCGGATGGCGTCCGCGTCGTAGCCGGTGAAGCGGTCGTCGATCTCCCAGGAGGCGCCGGCCAGCCCGCCCCGGTTCATCGAGCCGATCACCACCTTGTCCTCGAGCGCGCCCAGCAGCAGCAGTTCCTCGATCACGTCGGGGGTGCCCAGGACCCCGTCCACGTCGGGGTGTTCGAGCGCGTCGACCAGCCTGCCGAGCAGGTCGCGCCGATCGGCCATGGCGAGCGGATCGGCGCCCACCCCGAGCGAGCCGCGCCCGGGATGGTCGGCGGCGACCAGGAAGAGCGTGCCCCGCGCGGAGAGCAGTCGCGGTCGGCGCCGGCGCTCGGCGTACGCGGCGAACACCGCGTCGGGGCGATTCGCCCGGGTCGCCAGCAGGTTGGTCCAGTCGCGGTCGCTGATCACGTTCGGGTCTCCAGCATCGGGTGGTTCACGAGTTTCTCGATTTCCGCGTCGGTGGGCATCGCGTCGGCGCACGCGAGTCGGCCGGCGACCAGCGCCCCGGCGGCGTTGGCGTACTCGGCGATCCGGGTCGGCTCCCAGCCGGCGAGCAGGCCGTGCACCAGGGCCCCGCCGAAGGCGTCGCCGGCGCCGAGTCCGCACACCACCTCGACCCGGCGCGGGGTGACCGTGGCGCTGCCGTCGGGGGTGGCCACCAGCACGCCGTCGGCGCCCTTCTTGACCAGCACCAGGCGTACGCCCCGGTCGAGCAGCCGCCGGGCCGCCTCGTCCGGGTCGGCGGTGCCCACCGCGACCTCCACCTCGGTGCGATTGCCCACCACCACCGTGGCCTCGTCGACGAGTTCGCCGATCCGGCGGGCGGCGGTCTCCCGATCCGGCCAGAACATCGGCCGATAGTCGAGGTCGAGCACGGTGTGTGTGCGCCTGCCGCGCACGGCGAGCATCCGGCGGTGGGTGCCGCGCGAGGGCTCGGTGCTCACGCCGGTGCCGGTCACCCACAACACCGGCACGTCGCGGACCAGGTCCCACGGCACGTCCTCGTCGGTGAGCGTGAGGTCCGGGGCTACCGGGAGTCGGTAGAACAACAGCGGCGGGTCCTCGGGCGGGTCGAGCGCGCAGAAGACCACCGGGGTGAGCAGCCGTTCGTGCGTGGCCACCCACGCGGGGTCGACGCCGAAGTCGGCCAGCGCGGTGCGCACGAACGTGCCGAAGGGGTCCGGGCCGACCTTGGTCAGTACCGCGGAGCGGCGGCCGAGCCGGGCGGCGGCGACCGCCACGTTGGTGGCGGTGCCGCCGAGCGATCTGGCGAAGCTCTCGACGCGGTCGAGCGGGACGCCGCTCTGCTGCGGATACAGGTCCACGCCCACCCGCCCGACGGTGAGGACCTCGATGCCGGCGCCGGCCGCGGGAGCGGACGCGGGGACTCGCTCGGGCGCCGTCATGTCTTCGCTCCCGCACCCAACTCGTGTGCGAGCGCCTCCAGTTCCGCACCACCCGCCATCTGTCGGGTGAGTTCGGCCAGGGTGATCTCGTCCTTGCCGAAACAACCCTGGCTGCGCCCCCGATTGAGCAGCAGGAAGCGGTCTCCCACCGGGTAGGCGTGGTGCGGGTTGTGCGTGATGAACACGACGCCCAGACCCCGGTCGCGGGCCCGGGCGATGTAGCGCAGCACCACGCCGGCCTGCTTGACGCCGAGCGCGGCGGTCGGCTCGTCGAGGATCAGCACCTTCGCGCCGAAGTGCACGGCCCGCGCGATGGCCACGCACTGGCGCTCGCCGCCGGAGAGCGTACCCACCGGCTGTTCGACGTCCCGCAGGTCGATGCCCATGTCCAGCAGCGCGCGACGGGCGGTGCTTCGGGCCTGTGCGATGTCGAGCCGGGAGAAGGGACCGCGTCCCTTGCGCGGTTCCGAGCCGAGGAAGAAGTTGCGCCACACGCTCATCAGCGGCACCACGGCCAGGTCCTGGTAGACCGTGGCGATGCCCCGATCGAGCGCCTGCCGCGGCGAGGAGAACCGGACCGGCGCGCCCTCCACGAGGTATTCGCCGCTGTCGTTCGCGTGCACGCCGGCCAGGATCTTGATGAAGGTCGACTTGCCCGCGCCGTTGTCGCCCAGGACGCAGGTCACTTCGCCGGCGTCGACCGTGGTGGAGACCCCGTCGAGCGCGATCACACTGCCGAACCGCTTGCCGACACCGCGCAGTTCGAGCAGGTGCGCGCCGGCGGCCCGGGTGCTCGCATCGGCCCGTGTGGCGCCCGCCGCCTCGACGGCGGCCCCGGTCGCGCCCGGCTCCTGTGCCGCGGCGCTCTCGACGGTGGTCTGCTCTTCGGCCGTCCGGCCGGATTCCGGATTCGTCATCGACGGGACCTCTCCGCGCGGCGCCGGAAGGAGTTGTTGACCAGGACGGCCGCCAGCAACATCACGCCCAGGAAGAGCTGGAACCAGTCGCTGTTCCACTTCGCGTAGACGATGCCCTGGCGGGCCATGCCGAAGATCAGCGCACCCACCGCCGCGCCGATCGCCGACCCGTAGCCGCCGGTGAGCAGGCAACCGCCGATCACCGCGGCGATGATGTACTGGAACTCCAGGCCGATGCCCTGATTGGCCTGGACCGAGGTGTAGCGCAGGATGTTGATCGAGCCGACCAGCCAGGCGGCGCCCGCGGTCGTCATGAACAGCACGATCTTGGTGCGGTCGACCGGGACGCCGACGTTGCGCGCGCTGACCGGAGCGCCGCCGACGGAGTAGATCCAGTTGCCGAACCGGGTCCGCGCGAGCACCCAGGTCGCCAGCGCCGCCAGCAGCAGCCACCACAACACCGAGACCTGGATCTCGGTGCCGGCGACGGCCATCGTCGAGGCGAAGAACCGCCCGGCCGACTCGTAGCCGTCGGTGGAGCGCATCCCGCTGACCTGGACGCTGTTGGTCACGTGCCGGGTGACGCCGAGGTTGAGGCCCTGCAGGGCCAGGAACGTGCCCAGCGTGATGATGAAGCTGGGCAGTCCGGTCCGCACCACGAGCCAGCCGTTGAGCGCGCCGACCGCGAGCGCGAACACCAGGGACACCGCGAGCGCGGGCCACACCGACCAGCCCGCCCGGGTCGCCAGCATCGCCGTGATGAGCGCGGTCGAGGCGGTCATCACGCCGGCCGACAGGTCGAACTCGCCGCCGATCATCAGCAGCGCCACGGCCACCGCCATGATGCCCAGCGTGGCCGAGTCGTCCAGCCAGGTCGCCGCCCCGGACGCGGTGAAGAACCCGTCCGCGACGATCGAGAAGAAGCACATCACCAGCACGGCGCCGATCAGCGAGCCCAGCTCGGGCCGGACCAGCAGTCGGTGTACGAGGGTGGCCGGCGCGACCCGTTCGTCCTTGCCGGACGCGGTGGGCGGCACGGCGCCGGGTGCGCTGCCGGGTGCGCCGGGCGCGGGGCCCGCCGCCTCGGACGGCGTCGAGGGTGTCGAGGGACTCATCGTCATCTGGTCCCCCGCTGCGCGTACTCGGCCACCGCGCCGACGTTGTTCTTGTCGACGAATCCGGGACCGGTCAGTACGGGCTTGCCACCGCCGACGGTGTTGGCGTTGTCCCGGTAGAGCTTGATCATCGTCACCGGCAGGTAGCCCTGGAGGTACTGCTGCTGGTCCACCGCGAAGACGATCTTGCCGTCCTTGATCCCGGTGACCACGTCCGGGTTGAGGTCGAAGGTGGCGATCTGCGCCTTGGAGTTCGCGTCGCCCACGGCACCCACCGCGACCGCGGCCACCTGTGGGTTGAGCGCGAGCACGGCGTCGATCGAGGAGTCCGACTGGAGCGCGCCGCGAATGCGGGCCTGGATGTCGGTGGGGTTGCCGATGTCCACCTGGAGGGTCTGCGTCGCACCGCCGAAGCCGGCCTTGGCGCCGTCGCATCTCTGGTTCAGGCCGATGTTGCCCGCCTCGTGGATGACGCACAACATCTTCGTCCGGCCGGCCTGCTTGAGCTTGGCACCGGCCGCCTCACCGGCGATCGACTCGTCCTGGCCGACGTGCGCGATCGCGCCGAACTCGGTGGATTTGGCCTGCCCCGAGTTGATGGTGATCACCGGGATGCCCTTGGCGGTGGCCGCCTTGATCGAATTGGCCAGCGCGTCCGGGTTGGCCATCGAGACCACGATGCCGCCCACCCCCTGGGTGACCGCGTTGTCGATCAACCGGGCCTGACCGGCCGGGTCGCCGTTGCCCTGGTACTGGACGTCCACGCCCAGCTTCTTGCCCGCGTCCTGGGCGCCGTTCTGGACGACGCTCCAGAACGCGTCCCCCGCCGAGCCGTGGGTGATCACGGCCACGGTGTTGTTGCCCTTGGCCGCGGCGGTCGGGGCGCCGTCGGGGGTCTTCTTGGTATCCGGGTCGCTGCCGGACGGGCTGCTGCACGCGGCGAGGACGAGCGCGGAAACGCCCAGGGCGGCGGCGAATCCGAGAGAACGTCGGGGCATCGATTACTCCTCGTCAAGACGGTGGGCGGTCGGGACGAACGGGTCGCGTCGGGAGTCGGTCCGGGATCGGTACGGGTCGGTTCGGCGGGTGGACCGGTGCGGTGGATGCGGCGGGTGGAGGGCTGCTGCGGTAGGGGCGCGGGCGGCGGTTCGCTGGGGATGTCGTACCCAGCCGGGCGGTCGGCAAGGGAGCGACGACCCGCCGGCCTCGCGCGACGTGTGGGGGGCGACCGGCGGCGTCAGTTGCCGCGCAGGTGGGCCAGGCCGCGCGCGGTGTCGTGGCGCGGCAGGTCGGCGTCGGCCGGATCGTCCGTCAGCCGGGTGTCCTGCTCCAGCACGTACCAGCCGCGATACCCGGCCGTCCGCAGCGACGCGACGATCTCGGCGACCGGGACGTCGCCCTCGCCGAGCGGGCGGTACAGGCCCCGCCCGACGGCGTCGGCGTAGGTCAGCGCGCCGGATCGCACCAGCGCGGCGGTGTCCTCGTGCACGTCCTTGAGGTGCACGTGCCCGATGCGTTCGGGGTGCCGATGGACCAGATCGAGCGGGTCGGTCCCGCCGATCAGCAGGTGACCGGTGTCCAGGCACAGCGGCAGTTCGCTGTCCCGCAGGAAACGCTCGACCTCCGCGGCGGTCTCCACGTGCGTGCCGACGTGCGGATGCAGCGTGGCGCGCAGGCCGTACGCCCCGGCGATCCGCGCGACGTGGGCGGCCGTGTCGATCAGGCACCGCCACTGCGCGTCGGACAACTCGGGCCGGGTGTCGTAGCCGTCCAGCCCGGTGGCCGCCGCGAGCACGAGCACCTCGCCACCGGCGGCGGCGATCAACTCGGCCGTACGCTCGGCGCTCGCCGTCGACTCGGCGACGCGGTCCCGGTCGTGCAGCACGAGTGCGGCGAACGAGCCGACCAGGGTGAGGCTGTGGCCTTCCAGGACACCCTTGAGTACCGAGGGGTCGTCCGGGAGGTAGCCGGGTGGGCCGAGTTCGGTGGCGGTCAGGCCGAGGGCGGCCATCTCGCCGAGCACGGTGTCCACGGGCAACATCGGGCCCCAGCCGGGCACCTCGCACACCCCCCAGGTGATCGGCGCACCGGCGAGCCGCGCATCGTGCGAGGCGGGGGCGGACGAGGTGTTCGCGGCGGTCGCGGCCGACGGCGTGGTCGGGTTGGTCATCACGCCACCTCCGAGCCGATCGGTGCGACGGGATCCGCGCTCGCGGCGGCCAGTACGGCGGCCGGGTCGATCGGCCGGCCCGTGCGCCGGGACCGCTCGCATGCGTCGGCGAGCACCAGGCTGCCCAGCGAGTCGCCGATCGGGGACGGGTTGGCCATCCGGCCGGCGACCACCTCGACGAACACCCGCATCTCGTTGCCGTACGCGAGGGCGAAGCGCTCGGGGAAGCCGGGGTAGGCGTCCGGACCGGCCCGCGGGCCGTCCGGCTCGAGCGAGGTCACCGGCGTCCGGGGGTCCAGACCCACCGCGAGCGACTGGGCCGAACCCAGCACCTCGATCCGATGGTCGTAGCCCGCCGGGTCGTGCCGACCGCCGGTGAGCACCGCGTGCGCGCCACTCGCGAAGCGCAGCACCACGACCGCGTTGTCCACGTCGTCGGCCTTCGCGAACGCCTCGTCCACCAGGACCGAGCCGCTGGCGAACACCTCGACGACCGGTTCGCCGAGCAACCACGGCACGGCGTCCAGATCGTGGATGAGCAGGTCGCGGAAGATCCCGCCGGACGCGGGCAGGTAGCCGAAGTCGGGTGGCGCGGCGTCCTGGCCGACCGCGCGGACCAGGTAGGGCGTACCGGTCTCGCCCGCGTCGAGCCGGCGCTTCAACTCCACCACGGCCGGGTCGAAGCGGCGCTGGAAGCCGACCAGGACCGGCACCCCGCTCGCCTCCACGTCGGCGATCAGGGCGATCATCGCGGCGATGTCCGAGGCGATCGGCTTCTCGCACAGGGTCGGGACGCCGGCGGCCACGGTCCGGCGCAACATCTGCGGATGGGTGTCGGTGGGGGTTGCCACCACGACCCCGTCGACCTCGGCGAGCAGGGTTTCCAGGTCGGCGACCGCCTCGGCGCCGAGTTCCCGGGCGAGGGCGTCCGCGCGACCCGGTTGCGGGTCGAACAGGACGAGCTTGTCGACCGTCTCCAGGCTCGTGAGGTTCCGCGCGTGCATCGCGCCGATCCGCCCCACGCCTGCGACTCCGATACGCATCAGATTCATTTCTCCCGTGGACTATGGACAGTGGGCAGCCGGCCGAGAGTGGGCTGCCCGGTCGGTTGTCGGCGGCCGACCGGCGGCCGACCCGTTCGACGAGCGGGATTCCTCGAGCCTTCGGATTGGAGCGCTCCACTTTTGGAGCGCTCCAATCCGAGAACGCCCCAAGACTGATACCCGTCGTCCGAGCGTGTCAAGAGTCACTCGTAACGTTCGCTTAACGCCGCTGAAACCCGTGAATCGATGGGCAATACAGCCACACGGCCGAGCGGTGTGCGCCGCCTGGGCCGGACCGGTGCGGCACCCTTGTGGAGCGCTCCATTCATTGGAGCGCTCCATCCGTGTAACCTCGATGCCACGGCTGTCGGTCGTCGGGTCGTGGTGTCGCCGACGGCCCGGTCGCGCGGGGTCGCCGAGGTGCGGCAGCGCGTGGGGTGGGGTCGCGGAGGTGCGGGTCGCGGATCCACCGGGTCGTCGTACGCCTCGAATCGGCGAACGTCGAACCCCAGGGCCGGCGTTGCGCCGATCATCGCGGTGTCGAACGATCCGACCGACGGCTCCGCATCGGGAGAAAGGTGAGCATCAGTGTCCGGTCCCACCCTCGAGGATGTCGCCGCCCGCGCCGGGGTTTCCCGCTCGCTCGTGTCGCTGGTGATGCGCGACTCGCCCAAGGTCAGCGAGGCCCGCCGGCAGGCCGTCCTGGCCGCCGCCCGCGAGTTGGGCTACCGCCCCAACCTCAACGCCCGCACCCTGGCCACCGGCAGCAGCAGCACGCTGGGCGTGATGATCTCGGATCTGCACAACCCGTACTTCGCCGAGGTGGTCGACGGCGTCGAGGCCGCGGCGCACGCCTGCGGCATGGACATCATCCTGGGCACCGGCGGACGCCGCCCCGCGCACGAACGCCGCAGCCTGGAACGCCTGCTGCAATTCCACCCCGCCGGGCTGGTCCTGCTCGGCCCGGTCGTGGAGACCGCCGCGATCGAGGACGCCGGCGCCCAGGTGCCCACCGTGCTGGTGGCCCGGAGCGTCCGGTCCGCCCGGGTGGACACCGTCAACGACGACGGTGCCACCGGATCGGCCCTGGCCGTCGAACACCTGGCCGCGCTCGGCCATCGCGACATCGTGCACGTGGACGGCGGCGCCGGGTCGCAGGCCGCGGTCCGCCGCCGCGGCTACGAACAGGCCATGGAGCGCCTGGCGTTGCACCGCCACCTGTGCGTCGTGCCGAGCGAATACACCGACACGGGCGGCGCCCGGGCCGCGCGGGCCCTGCTGGAGGGCGACACCCTGCCCACCGCCATCGTCGCCGCCAACGACTTCAACGCGGTGGGCATCATCGGCGAACTGTCCGCGTCCGGCGTGCGGGTGCCCCAGGACGTCTCGGTGGTCGGCTACGACAACACCCACCTCGCCGGCTTGCGACACATCGGCCTGACCACGATCAACCAGCCGCGGGAGGAGATGGGCCGGCTGGCCACCGAGACCCTCCTGCAACGCCTGCGCGGCGAACGCACCAAGGCCGCCCGCCACCTGCTCCACCCGGAACTGGTGATCCGCACCAGCACGGCCCCACCCCGCCACCCCTGACCCGCCCCGGGACCGGCGCCCCACCGATGTCAGCGCGGTTCCGGGCTCCGCGGCTCACCCCCGAGCAGCCACCACCCGCCACCCACACGCGCCGGCCGACCGGCCCGCGGCTACTTCCGCCGTGCCCGAACCGTCGGCCGTTCGTACCCGTGGCGGCACCGGCCGAGCGCGTCGCGGGCACGAACGCCCCCACCGAAAGCCCGGGCAGCCGCGTGCCGTGAGCGCCCGCTCGTGCCGCTCAGGCGTTGATCGGCCCGGTCGCCTCGCTCAGCGACCTGCCGGTGCGCCCGTCGAGGACCGCGAGGATCTCCGCGCACACCGCCAGTGTCGTCTCGACCGGGGTGCGGGCGCCCAACTCGAGGCCGATCGGCCCGTGCACCGACTCCACCTGATCCTCGGGTACGCCCGCGGCCAGGAGCCGTTCGGCCCGCCGCCCCCGGGTGCGACGCGAGCCCACGGGATCAGCGATAGAAGCGCGAAATGCTCCGCAGGGCGCAGGCCGGCTTCGTGCCCCCGTCGATCTCGATGGTTCCGTCCACCGTGATCTGTACGCCGTCGCCGGCCACGGCCTCGACGTCGGCGACCCGGGCGGTCAGCCGGATCCGGGCGCCGGCGGGAACGGGGGCGGGGAAGCGCACCTTGTCGAGGCCGTAGTTGACCTTGGTGGTGACGCCCTCGACCTCCAACAGTTCGCCGAAGGCCGGGATGAACAGCGCCAGCGTGAGATAGCCGTGCGCGATGGGACCGCCGAACGGCCCGGCCGCGGCACGGGCGACGTCCACGTGGATCCATTGGTGGTCGTCGGTGGCGTCGGCGAACGTGTCGATGCGTTCCTGCGTGACGTCGATCCAGGCACTGGCGCCCAGATCCTTGCCTGCCAGGGTGGCGAGTTCGTCGAAGTGCACGGTCAGAGTCACGGATTGCTCCATCGGTTGTCGGGAACCCGGCGAAAGCCGGAGTGCGGATCGGGAGAAGGTGCCGGCGCGAGAGCGCGAACCGGCGGTGCAGGCCCGGCGAACCGCGCCGGAAGATCGGGCGCTTCAGCGGTCCGCCGCAAAGTCGCCCCCGCCGCGCAACTCGGCCTTGAGCACCTTGCCGGCGGCGTTGCGAGGCAACACGGGGAGTACGTGGACGGCCTTGGGCAGCTTGTACCGGGCCAGTCGGCCGTCGAGAAAGCGCAGGATGTCGTCCCCACCGATAGTCGTGCCCGGCCTCAACACCACTGTTGCGTGGGGGACTTCGCCCCAGCGTGCGTCGAGGACACCGTAGACGGCGCACTCGGCGACGTCCGGGTGGCCGGCGATGGCGTTCTCCACCTCGGCGGGGTAGACGTTCTCGCCACCCGAGATGATCATGTCCTTGATCCGGTCGACGATGGTGACGTGGCCGTCCTCGTCGGTACGGGCGGCGTCACCGGTGCGCAACCAGCCGTCGGTGAACGCGTCGGCGCTCTCGCGCGGCAGGCCCCAGTAGCCGGGCATCACGTTGGGGCCGCGCACCACGACCTCGCCGACGTCGCCGGGGGCGGTCTCGGTCAGGTCCGGGCGCACGACGCGCACATCGGTGAAGAAGTGCGGGACACCGGCGGATCCGGCCTTGTCGACGGCGTGTTCGGCGGCCAGGAACAGGGTTCCGGGCGCGGCCTCGGTCATGCCGTAGCCCTGGCAGAAGTTCAGGCCGCGCCGTTGGTAGGCGGTGATGAGCGCCGGGGGCACGGGTGCGCCACCGCAGTTGAGCAACCGCAGCGAGGACAGATCCGCGTCCACCCAGCGCGGCGCGTCGGCCAGTTGCCGGAACATCGCGGGCACGCCGAACATCACGGTCACCCGGTGCCGGGCGATCGCGTCGAACGTGGCGTCCACGTCGAAGCGTTCGGCGAGCACACAGGTGCCTCCCTTGAGCAGCACGGGCAGCGCGAGCATGTTCAGCGCGGCGGTGTGGAACAGCGGCGCGGACACCAACGCGACCTCGTCCGCGGCCAGATCCTGATCGATCAGCACGTTGAAGCTGTTCCAGGTGATGTTGCCGTGGGTGAGCACGGCCCCCTTGGGTCGGCCCGTGGTGCCCGAGGTGTACATGATCATGCACGGGTCGTCCAACGTGCCCGGCGCGTCGTCGAGTTCGGTGTCCATGGCGCTCGGCGGCGAATCCGTCGCCGCCAGTCGGGCGAGCGGCAGCAACGTCGGCGAGCCCGGTGCGGTGGGCAGTTCCTGCACCAGCGCGCCGTGGGTGGGGGCGTGCACGAGCACTCGCGCGCCGCAATCGGCGAGTTGGTAGGCGATCTCCGATGCGGTCAGGCGGGTGTTCAGCGGTACGAACACCGCGCCCAGCCGGCCGGTGGCGAACAGCGTCTCCAGGAACGCCGGGTGATTGGGGCCCAGGTACGCGACACGGTCGCCGGGCCGCACCCCGTGTCGTTCGCGCAGGGCGGCTGCGATCGCGCGGGTACGGGCGTGCAGTCGGGCGTAGCTCTGCCGGACGGGTCGGCCGTCCGGACCCTGGTGGACGAGTGCGATGCGGTCCGGACTCCTGCGGGCGCGGCGCGCGGTCCACGAGCCCAGTCCTTGGTTGCGCGCGGTGTGGCGCACGGTTCCCCCTGAGAGGTGAGGGCCGGTCGGGCGGAGCGGGGCGGTGCCCGACCGGCGATGGGTCAGCCGGACAGACCGAGCAGGCGGGCGGCGTTGTCCTTGAGGATCTTCGGACGGACGTGGTCCTTGATCGGCAGCCGCGCGAAGTCGGCCAGCCAGCGTTCCGGGCTGATCACCGGGTAGTCGGAGCCGAACAGCACCTTGTCCTGGAGCAAGGTGTTGGCGTACTGGACCAGTTGCGCCGGGAAGTACTTCGGCGACCAGCCGGACAGGTCGATGTAGACCCCCGGCTTGTGGGTGGCGACCGACAGTGCCTCGTCCTGCCAGGGGAACGAGGGGTGCGCCAGGATGATCTTCAGGTGCGGGAAGTCGACGGCCACGTCGTCGACATGCATCGGGTTGGAGTACTTGAGCCGGATCCCACCGCCCCCGGGCAGGCCGGCGCCGATGCCGGTCTGGCCGGTGTGGAACAGCGCGATCGCGCCGAGTTCCTCGATCACCTCGTACAGGCCGTACACCATACGGTCGTTGGGGTGGAAGCCCTGGATCGAGGGGTGGAACTTGAAGCCGCGCACGCCGTATTCGGTGATCAGCCGTCGGGCCTCGCGCACCCCGGCGCGGCCGCGGAAGGGGTCGATGGACGCGAACGGGATGAGCACGTCGGCATTGGCGGCCGCGGCTTCCGCGACCTCGTCGTTGGGCACCGGCGCGGTGCCGGTGGCGTGCTCCGCGTCGACGGTGAACACCACCGCCGCCATGCGGCGTTCGCGGTAGTAGGCGGCCATCTCCGGCAGGGTGGGTTTGCGCTTCCCGGCCACCTTGAAGTACGCGGACGAGGCGTCGTGCAGGTCCTCCGCCAGGGACGCGGCACCCCGGGTGGAGACCTCGGCGTGGGTGTGCACGTCGATCGCGGTCAGCGCGTCGAGGTCGAACGTGGGGCGGTAGGGCGTGGTGCTCATCGGGTCGCCCCGTCCGGGACGCGCGGGGCGGGGACCCCGACGGTCTGCGGCTCGCGGCCGGGGCCGGTCGCCCACACGTCGGCGATGCCGTGCGGGCTCCACCCGCCGTCCGCGTAGGCGACGGCGACCTCCTGGGGGTGCGACCACAGGGCCAGCTTGTCGCCGCCGATGCCGATGCACTGGCCGGTGACGGTGCGCGCCGCGTCCGAGACCAGGAACGGCACCAGCACGGCGCAGTCCTCGACGGTGCCGAACCCCTCGCCCTTGCGCAGGAAGTCCGGCAAGGGCACGCCCTCGCGCAGTCCCGCCACGTACGGCGCGAAGGCGGGGATCGACTCGGTCATGGCGGTGGCGGCGATCGGGACGACGGCGTTGACCGTGATCGCGGACCGGGCCAGTTCCATCGACCAGGTGCGCACCATCGCGGCGATGCCGGCCTTGGCGGCGGCGTAGTTGGTCTGGCCGAAGTTGCCGCGCTGGCCCGCCGGGGAACCGACCATCACCAGCGAGCCGCCCTCGCCCTGTTCGCGCAGTTGCCGGGCGGCGGCCCGGGCGCAGGTGAAGGTGCCGCGCAGGTGGACGGCGACGACGTCGTCGAAGTCCTCGTCGCTCATCTTCCAAAGCACCTTGTCGCGCAGGATGCCCGCGTTGGTGACCATCGCGTCCAGGCGCCCGAAGTCGCGCACCGCACGGGCCACCAGTTCGTCGGCGACCTCGGTGGAGTCGACCGGGCCCGGGGCGGCGACGGCGCGGTGGCCGGCGGACACGATCCGCGCCGCGGCGGCCTCGGCGACGGCCGGGTCCAGGTCGTTGACCACGATCGCCGCACCGGCCTCGGCCAGCGCGGACGCGTAGGCCAGGCCCAGACCACGGCCCGCGCCGGTGACGACGGCGACCTTGCCGTGCAGGTCCAGCGGGTTCGATGCGTCCATGCGCACGTCCTTCGGAAATTGCCCGCCCGCCGGTGCCGTCGGGCACCGGGCGTGGGCTCGGGAATGGCGAACGGGAACGGCGGGAGCCTGCCTCGGCGCTCCGCCACATCCCTGAAGTTAGGCACGATTCTCACGCCCGTCAAGATTTTGTTTCACGTTCTGGTGTGGGTCTTGGTACGGTCGACCCGGGCGGGCCGGTCCGCCCGGCCACTCGCGCCGTACGATGCGGCCGCCTCGAACACCGTGCCGCGAAGGCCCCGAGAGTCAGGGAAACCCACACCGCGATGTCGAGCACCACCCCGCCGTCGACCCCGGCGCCCCTCTCCGCCGCGAACGTGCTTCCGGTCGTGTCGCGCCCGCAGGAACTGCTGCTCGCCCTGTTGGCCGGCGTGGTCCTGGACCGGCACACCGAGCCGTTGCCCTCGCGCGTGTTCCTCGACGCGCTGGACCGCCTGGACGTCGCCGCCCCCGCCGCGCGCGCGACCTTGAACCGCATGGTGCACCGCGACCTGCTGCACCGCGGTCGCGACGGCCGCGAAGCCGTCTACACGATCAGTGCGGCCTGCCGGAACGTGCTGCTCCAGGGCAAGGGTCGGGTGTTGTCCCGCACCCCGTTCGAACACCGCGACGATCGGTGGACCCTGCTGTCCTTCTCGCTCCCCGAACCTCACCGGGACCTGCGCCACCAGTTGCGGTCCCGGCTGCAATGGGCGGGATTCGGCTGCGCCCGGGACGGATTGTGGATCGCGCCCGGCACCGTCGACATCACCGAGGCCCTGGACGGCCTGGACCTGCCCGACGCGGAGGACTCCTTCCTCGACGCGTTCGCCGCCCAACCGCTGCCGCCCACACGGATGCACCGCCTGGTCCGCCGCGCCTGGGACTTGGACGCGCTACGCGCCGCCCACGAGGCATTCCTCGCGCGTTGGGAACGACACGATCCAAACACCGGCGACCCGCTGCCGCTGCTGGCCTCGGTGCTGGCCGACTGGATCCACCTGCTGCGCACCGACCCGGGCCTGCCGGCCACGCACCTGGGGCCCGACTGGCCCGCCGCCCGCTCGGCCGCCGCCTTCCACGCACTGCACGACCGCTGCGAACAACCCGCCCGCGACGCCTTCGACGCGTCCCTGCGCCCACCACGCACCACCGCGACGAACTGAGCCGGACCGCCGCCCGGGCCGCCGAGCGGGGAAGGCCACCGGGGGGGCGACCGAGGAGGCGACCGGCTACGGCTTGCGGGCGATCCCGCCCAGCAACAGCGTGCCGGACACCGGCAGCGGGTCGGGAACCTTCTCCTCCGGACGCCACAACGGGAGGTTGACCAGGCCGGGTTCGACCAGGTCCAAGCCGTCGAAGAAGCCGGCGATCTCCTCCCGGGACCGGAACCGCCCGGTGTTGTGCGCGCCGTGCAGCACCTCCTCGATCACCGCGGCCTCCGGCGTGCCGTTGGCCCAGAAGTGGGTCAGGAACAGGTAGCTGCCGGACGGGAGTTGGTCCAGATACGCGCGGACGATGCCGGCCGGGTCCTCGTCGTCCTCCAGGTGATGCACGATGGCGACCATCAACAGGCCCACCGGGCGGTCGAGGTCGATGAGTTCGCGGACGGCCGGAAGCGCGAGCACCGCCTTGGGGTCACGCGCGTCGGCCGTGACCACGCGGGTGCGCGAGTTCTCCGCGAGCAGAGCCCGTCCGTGCGCGAGCACGATCGGGTCGATGTCGACGTAGACGACCGACGAGAGCGGTTGGTGGCGCTGCGCGATCTGGTGCGTGTTCTCCGCCGACGGCAGGCCCGAACCCAGGTCGAGGAACTGGTCGATGCCCTGTTCGACCAGGAAACGCACGCCGCGCGCGAGGATCGCCCGGTTCGACAACGCGCACTCGCGGGCTCCGGGCACCGCGCTCAGCAAACGGTCGGCCACGGCCCGGTCCGCGGCGAAGTTGTCCTTGCCGCCGAGCGCCGCGTCGTACACCCGCGCAATGCTGGGCACGCTCACGTCGACTCCGCGCGCGCCCCACTCCCGCCGACTTTCGCCCTGCTCACGCACAGATCCCCCAGGTCGCCGAGCGGCGTCGAAATGTCGCGCCGATCCTAGCCGCCGGGACGCGCGGAGATAGCGAACTCCGTTATGCGGAAGGGAAGTCGCCGCTACGGGGTGGGCGCACCAAGGCGAGCGCCTCGACCTCCAGGAGCAGTTCGGGCCGGGACAACGCGACCACCCGGACCGTCGAACCGGCCGGTTCGTGCTCGGGATCGACGAACTCGTCCCAGGCCGCGCCGATGCTCGTCAAATACGCGATATCGGTGGTGAAATGGGTGAGTTTGACGACATCGTCGAAGGTCGCGCCCACCGCCGCGAGACACCGCCGCAGGTTCGTGAACACCTGCCGCGCCTGGGCGTCCGGATCCCCCACGCCGACCGTTTCGCCGCGTTCATCGGTCGCCACCTGCCCGGAGATCACGACCAGCCGACCGGAACCGGTCACCACCTGGCTGTAGCCCTGCGCGGGCGATACGCCCACGGGCGAGGAAATTCGCGTGAGCCGCCGGTTCTTCGTCATGGCGACATCCTCATCCGCCCGAACCCCATGGCACCAACGCATGTTGTGCAGGTCACCCATGCTCGACTCGCATGCCTGGACATTCGCGACCGAACACCATCCGCCCACCATTCTCCAGGCAAGGCGTGGGAATCCCGATATGCGGCACACCATCAATTACTATTATGCGATCCGCCTTGGTGATTCCTCCTCTCGGCAATGCCGCACGAAACGCCGATCGCGCGCGAAGGGTACCGGGCGCGGGGAACATCACCCGGAAACCTCCGGGCTCCCGCGCCGGGAAATCTTTGCGGAACCGGTCGAGGTTTATGACGTCTTCCGCATTGCTCGACCCACTGCAAGTCCTTTCTCGACGAAATCGCTGCTCGGGCCCGATCGGTGGCCGCGAATGCGAGCCGGTCGACCCGACGAAGCATCCGCATCACGCTCGAAATCCACCCGTATGGTCGCCCTCCGAATGGTGCGGATGCGGCGAATTCAGTGATCCGTGACGTGTTCGCGACACGCCCCGCCGTAAGGCAGGAAATGCCGACGTGGCCTGCGAAAACGTCATCGGTCGTTGATATCGGAGACGCGACTTGTCTAGCGTCTGCGCCAAGTGCAGACCGCACCCCCGTTTTCGCCGTGCAGTCACGGCCGAACTCGCGACCTGGTCGCGAGGTGGAGGCACCGAAACGCTCATCACCAGCGATCGGGCGTTTCGGATGATCGGGACGGATTCCTCGTGGATCGCCGCCGGTCGAGCCCCGCAGGGGAATTCCGAAGGGAATCCATGCTTTCTCACAGCACTTCGCACCGGGACGAATCGCTTCGAGCCTGCGGCCGACGTCGCCTGCGAGACTCGGCCGTCGTCGGTGTCGTCGCGACCTCCCTCCTGGGCTTCGCGACGGTGACCCAGGCCCGAGCCGCGGACGACGCCACCTGGGACCGGGTCGCGCAATGCGAGAGCGGCGGCAACTGGTCCACCGACACCGGTAACGGGTACCACGGTGGGCTGCAGTTCAAGGAGAGCACATGGAAAGCCAACGGCGGCAAGGGCAGGGCGCAGGACGCGCCCAAGGCCGAGCAGATCCGCGTCGCCGAGAACGTCCTGCGGTCACAGGGAGCGGGCGCCTGGCCCGTGTGCTCCCGAAAAGCCGGCTTGACCGGGGCCGAGGCGCCTCGACGCGCCGAACGCTCCACGGCCGATCGCCGCCGGCGCGCCGCCAAGGCCACGGCGCCGGCCGGGTCGACCACCGATCGCGGAAGCGAACTCGCCACCTCCCCCGCGCCGTTCCCGGCGTCCGGGGATAGCGGGGAGATTCTCGTCCGGCCCGGCGACACGCTCAGCGGCATCGCCGCGGCGCACAACCTGCCGGGCGGCTGGCCGGCCCTGTACGGCAAGAACCGCGCGACCGTGGGCCCGGACCCGGACCTGATCCGCCCCGGGCAACGCCTGTCGCTCGGCTGAACCCGCCACACCGCCGCACCGCCGACCCGTCGCGCAGGGGTTGCGCGACGGATCGGCGGCGGTGGGACCCACGATCACGGCGGCGTGTACCGAACCGCGGGCGTTCGGGCGTGATCCAGACGGCGTCGCCGACCCCGACGACGCCTACATCGGGGTGACGTACGCCCCGGCGATGCCACCGTCCACCAGGAACTCGGCGGCGTTGACGAACGACGAGTCGTCGCTGGCCAGGAACGCGACCGCGGCGGCGAGTTCCTCGGGTTCGGCGAAG
This sequence comes from Embleya sp. NPDC025285, assembly GCF_055558835.1. NCBI lineage: Bacteria > Bacillati > Actinomycetota > Actinomycetes > Kitasatosporales > Streptomycetaceae > Embleya > Embleya sp. NPDC025285. The sequence continues at coordinate 64,353 of NZ_JBVHLU010000038.1, read as the reverse complement.
CGGCCGACCGGAATGTGCACGAGTCGACGGGCCGCGCGCTCGGGGTCCTTGGCGAACAGCTCCTTCAGCAGCGGGGTGTTCACCGGGCCCGGGCACAGCGCGTTGACCCTGATGCCCTCGCGGGCGAACTGCACGCCCAACTCCCGCGACATCGCGAGCACGCCGCCCTTGGACGCGGTGTAGGAGATCTGCGAGGTGGCCGCGCCCATCCGGGCCACGAACGACGCGGTGTTGATGATCGAGCCCTTGCCCTGGCGCTGCATGTACGGCAACGCGGCCTTGCAGCACAGGAACACCGACGTGAGGTTGACCTCCTGGACCCGACGCCACGCGTCCAGGCCGGTGGTCAGGATCGAATCGTCGTCGGGCGGCGAGATGCCCGCGTTGTTGAACGCGACGTCGACCGAGCCGTAGGTGTCGAACGCGGTCTTGAACAGGGCCTCGACCTGCTCGGCGTCGGTGACGTCGACGCGCACGAAGAGTCCGCCCACCTCGGCGGCGGCGGCCTTGCCGGAGGCCTCGTCGATGTCGGCGCACACCACGTTCGCGCCTTCGGAGGCCAGCCGCCGGGCCGAGGCCAGGCCGATACCGCTGCCGGCACCCGTGACGACGGCGGTACGGCCGACCAGGCGGCGGCACACGGGGGTCTGCTCGGTCACTTGACGCTCCTCGATGCTGATGGAGTCGATACCGAAGGGCTCGGTGTCGACGAAATCGGTGTCTGTGAATCGGTGTCGGTGAAGTCGGCGTCCGGAAATCGATGTGCTACGACATCGATACCCCCGATGACCCCGGAGCCGACGGACCGCTCGGTCGAACCGCTCGATGCCGACGGGCACGTACGACTCGGTGCCGAACGGCACCGACTACTGTTGGGTGCCCAACGGCACTTGCTACTCGGTGCTGATGAACACGTTCTTGACCTCGGTGAAGGCCGCCAACGCGTCCGGCCCCAACTCCCGGCCCAGCCCGGACTGTCCGAACCCGCCGAACGGCGTCGAATAGCGCACACTGCTGTGCGAGTTGACGGACAGGTTCCCGGCCCGCACACCCCGCGAGACACGCAGCGCGCGGCCCACGTCCCGGGTCCACAACGAGCCGGACAGGCCGTACGCGGTGGCGTTGGCCAAGCGGATCGCGTCCGCCTCGTCGTCGAACGGCAGGACCACCGCAACCGGGCCGAAGATCTCCTCGACCGCCGCGCGGTCGTCGGCGGACTCGGGAGTGAGCACCGTCGCCGGGTACCAGAAGCCCTTGCCCTCGGGAACCTCGCCGCGGATCGCGGCGGGCGCGTCCTGCGGTACGTACGAGCGCACCCGCTCGCGATGCGCGGCGGAGATGAGCGGACCCATCTGCGTCTCGGGGTCGCCCGGGTCGCCGACCCTGAAGGCCCGGACCGCCGGTTCGAGCAGGTCCATGAACCGGTGGTAGATCTCGCGCTGCACCAGAATGCGGGTGCGGGCGCAGCAGTCCTGCCCGGTGTTGTCCAGGAACCCGCCCGGGGCGGCGGCCGCGGCGGCCTCGATGTCGGCGTCGGCGAAGACGATGTTCGGGCTCTTGCCACCGAGTTCGAGAGTCACCCGCTTCACACCGGCCGCGCACCTGGCCATGATGTCCTTGCCGACCGCGGTGGAGCCGGTGAAGACCACCTTGGCCACGCCCGGGTGCTCCACCAGGGCCCGGCCGGCCACCGGCCCGGCGCCCGGCAACACCTGGAACAGGCCCTCGGGCAACCCCGCGACCAGGGCCAGTTCGGCCAGCCGCAGAGCGGTCAGCGGCGTGGTCTCGGCCGGCTTGAGCAACACCGCGTTGCCGGCCGCGAGCGCGGGCGCCAGGCCCCAGGCGGCGATCGGCATCGGGAAGTTCCAGGGAGCGATCACCGCGACCACGCCGAGCGGTTCGTGGAAGGTCACGTCCAGGCCGCCGGCCACCGGGATCTGTCGGCCGTTCAGCCGTTCCGCGCCGCCCGCGGCGTAGTCGAGCAGGTCGCGGACGTTGCCCGCCTCCCAGCGGGCATTGCCGATCGGGTGGCCGGCCTCGCGGACCTCGAGCCGGGCGAGTTCCTCGAGGTGCTCGTCCACCACGACGGCGAATCGGCGCAGCAGCCGGGCCCGGTCGCCGGGAGCCTGGGCCGCCCAGTGCGCGGCGGCCCGGGTGGCCCGGAGCACCGCCACGTCGACGTCGGCCGCCGAACTCGCCCGGATGGTCGCGATGATCTCCTCGGTGGCGGGGTCGAGGATGGCGTGCTCGTGCGGACCGTCCGACTCGGGTCGGTGCGGCTGTTCGTGGTGCTGGGACAACGCTCTGATCCTCACATGCGCTCGAAGGAGCGGAACCGCTCCCAGTCGGTGACTGCCGTGTCGTACGCGTCCTGCTCGACCTGCGCCATGTGCAGGTAGTGGGCCACCACGTCCGCGCCGAAGGCGTCCTGGGCGATCTTCGAACCGGCCCACAGCTCGGCGGCCTCGCGCAGCGTGCCGGGCACGTGCGGCGCGTCGCCGGCGTACGCGTTGCCCGTGCACGCCTCGCCCGGTTCGAGCTCGTGCTCGATCCCGTACAGACCGGCCGCGATCATGCCGGCGACCGCGAGGTAGGGGTTCACGTCGCCGCCGGGAAGGCGGTTCTCGAAGCGGTGCGAGTGCCCGTGGCCGACCACCCGCAACGCACAGGTGCGGTTGTCCGGGCCCCACGCGACCGCGGTGGGCGCGAACGAGCCGGGCCGAAAACGTTTGTACGAGTTGATGTTGGGCGCGTACAGCAGGGTGAACTCGCGCATCGCGGCCAGTTGTCCGGCCAGGAAGTGCCGCATCGTCTTCGACATCCCGTACGCGCCGCCGTCGTCGGCCAGCACCGGCCGGCCGTCGCTGTCGCGCAGGGACAGGTGGATGTGGCACGAGTTGCCCTCGCGCTCGTCGTACTTGGCCATGAAGGTGAGCGACATGCCCTCCTGCGCGGCGATCTCCTTGGCCCCGGTCTTGTAGACGCTGTGCTGGTCGCACGTGGTCAGCGCGTGGTCGAAGCGGAAGGCGATCTCGTGCTGACCGAAGTTGCACTCGCCCTTGGCGGACTCCACCGTCATCCCGGCCGCGCCCATCTCGTTGCGGATGCGGCGCAGCAGCGGTTCGACCCGGCCGGTGCCCAGGATCGAGTAGTCGACGTTGTACTGGTTGGCCGGTGTCATGCCGCGGTACGCGCGGTCCCAACCGGCCTCGTAGGTGTCCTTGAAGACGATGAACTCGAGTTCGGTGCCCGCGTGCGCGGTCCAGCCGTGCTCGGCGAGTCGGTCGAGTTGGCGGCGCAGGATCTGTCGCGGCGACGCCACGACCGGGGAGCCGTCGTGCCACAGCAGGTCCGCGTTGACGTGTGCGGTGCCCGGGTGCCACGGCGTGCGACGCAGGGTGGCCAGGTCGGGACGCATCACGAAGTCACCGTAGCCGCGTTCCCAGGACGACATCGCGTACCCGGCCACGGTGTTCATGTCCGTGTCCACCGCGAGCAGGTAGTTGCAGCCCTCGGTGCCGTGGGCGAGCGTGTCGTCGAGGAAGAAACGGGCGGCGAATCGCTTGCCCTGAAGCCTGCCCTGCATGTCGGTGAAGGCCAGGACTACCGTGTCGATCTCCCCGGCGTCGACGAGTGCTCGCAGCTCGTCGACGGACAGCGGGGGCGTTCGGTCTGCCAAGGGAATGCCTCCTGTCGGTCCAACCGGAAGCCATAAGGTATGGCGGAGAACCATTGATTGGGAAGAGCCGGAGGGGAGGGATCGTGAACGAGCGATCCGCAGCGGAGCCCAAGGACGGGCTGTCGCCGCTGCTGCGGCCGGTGCGCGCGGGCAACGGTTTCGAGGAGGCGTTGGAGCAGATCCTCCAGGTGATCCGGCTGGGACTGGTCTCCGACGGCGGCCGGCTGCCCGCCGAACGCGACCTCGCCGACCGGCTCGGGGTCAGCCGGGTCACCTTGCGCGAAGTGCTCAAGGTGCTGGCCGACCAGGGCATCGTGGAGAGCCGCCGGGGCCGCTACGGCGGCACCTTCGTACGCGAGCGCCCGAACCCGGTCGGCGACGGTTCGGCCGCCGAGCTGCGGCGCCGGATCGCGAAGGTGGACGTGGAGGACACCTTGCGCTTTCGCGAGGTGCTGGAGGTGGGCGCGGCCGGGCTGTGCGCGGCGCAGGGCCTGGATCAGGCGCAGGCCGCGCGGTTGCGGGCGGCGCTGGCCCACACCCGGGACGCGCCGCTGGCGGAGTACCGGCGGCGGGACACGCTGCTGCATCTGACGCTGGCCCAGTTGTGCGGCTCGCCGACCCTGGCCGGCCAGTACGCGGCGGTCCGGGCCACGGTGAACGACCTGCTGGACTGCATCCCGCTGCTGGTGCGCAACCTGGAGCACTCGCAGCACCAGCACACCGCGCTGGTCGAGGCGATCCTGGACGGCGACCCGGACGCGGCGGCCGAGGTGATGCGCGAACACTGCGCGGGAACCGCCGCGCTGCTGCGCGGATTTCTGGCCTGAGCCGTCCGCGCCGGCGACCCTCGACGGGCCCTCGGCGGGCCCGAGCGCGAACACGGGCCCGAAAAGACATCCGCCCGGAAACCTTGCGCCGTGTCGACCCGAGGAGCAAAGGTATGCGCTCGAACCAATAATTCTCCCTCCCCTCCCTCCCGTCAGGAGTGGCTCGTGGTCGACGACATCCAAGCGCGCACGAAGCAGGGCAGCGGCGGCGCGTCCGCCGAGGCGGAGAACTACCTGGAGAAGCGGGCGCTGCGCCGCGGCAGCGCGGGCTGGCTCCTGCTCACCGGTCTGGGTGTGGCGTACGTCGTCTCCGGCGACTTCTCCGGCTGGAACTTCGGCCTGGCCGAGGCCGGCTTCGGCGGCCTGGCGATCGCCGCCGCCCTGATGGGCCTGATGTACACGTGCATGGTGTTCTCGCTGGCCGAACTGTCCTCGATCCTGCCCGCCGCCGGCGGCGGCTACGGTTTCGCCCGCCGCGCGCTCGGCACCTGGGGCGGCTTCCTGACCGGCACCGCGATCCTGATCGAGTACGTGCTTGCGCCCGCCGCGATCGTCATCTTCATCGGCGACTACGTCGAGTCCCTGAACCTGTTCGGCCTGACCTCGTCCTGGCCGGTCTACCTCGCCTGTTTCGTCGTCTTCATCGGCATCCACCTGTGGGGCGTCGGCGAGGCGCTGCGGTTCAGCTTCGTGGTCACCGGAATAGCGGTGGCCGCGCTGCTCATCTTCGCGGTCGGCGCCTTCACCGAATTCGACGCCGGCGGGCTCAACGACATCCCGGTCGACCACGACGCGCTCGGCGCCAATTCCTGGCTTCCGTTCGGCCTGCTCGGCATCTGGTCCGCGTTCCCGTTCGGGATGTGGTTCTTCCTGGGTGTGGAGGGTGTGCCGCTGGCCGCCGAGGAGACCAAGGACCCGGCCCGCACGCTGCCCAGGGCGATGAGCCTGTCGATCGGCGTGCTGCTGCTCCTGGCCGTGCTCACCTTCCTGGCCGCGACCGGCGCGCACGGCTCCAGTGCGGTCCAGGAGGCGGGCAACCCGCTGGTCACCGCGCTCCAGGGCGACGGCGACCCGACCCCGCTGAGCCGCTTCGTGAACTACGCGGGCCTGGCCGGACTGGTCGCCTCGTTCTTCTCGCTGATCTACGCCGGGTCCCGGCAGTTGTTCGCACTGTCCCGGGCCGGCTACCTGCCCCGCTTCCTGTCCCTGACCAGCCGACGCAAGGCCCCCTACCTCGGCCTGCTGGTGCCCGGCGCGCTGGGCTTCGCACTGGCCGCGTGGAGCGGGGACGGTGCCCGGATGCTGAACATCGCGGTGTTCGGCGCGACCATCTCCTACGCGCTGATGTCGCTGTCGCACATCGTGCTGCGCCGCCGCGAGCCCGACCTGCCCCGGCCGTACCGCACCCCCGGTGGTGTCGCCACCTCCTCGGTGGCGTTCGTGCTGGCCTGCTCGGCGCTGGCGGCGACGTTCCTGGTGGACAAGCGGGCGGCGTTCATCGCGCTGGGCGTCTACGCCGTCGCACTCGCCTACTTCGCCTTCTACAGCCGGCATCATCTGGTGGCGAACGCCCCCGAGGAAGAGTTCGCCGCACTGGCCGCGGCCGAGGCCGAACTCGGCCGGGACTGACCCCGCCACCCTCCACCCGCACCGACGCCGCGACCTTGAGGAACCGAGCGACCCCCCATGCCCAAACCACTGATCGGTATCAGCACCTACCACGAGGAATCCGTGCGATGGGGGGTGTGGCACCTGCCCGCCGTGTTGCTCCCCATGGACTACCCGACCCACATCCAACGTGCCGGCGGCCTGGCGGTGATGTTGCCGCCGGACGTCCCGGAGGCCGCCGCCGAGACGGTGGCCCGGGTGGACGCGGTGGTGATCGCGGGTGGTCCGGACGTACGGTCCACCCGCTACGGCGCCGAGCCCCATCCGCGCACCGGTCCCCCGAACGAGGCCCGGGACGTGTGGGAGAGCGCGTTGATCGAGGCCGCGCTGGCCTCGAATACACCACTCCTGGCGATCTGTCGCGGCATGCAACTGCTGAACGTGGTGCTGGGCGGCACCCTGTGCCAGCACCTGCCGGACGTGGTCGGCCACGACGGGCACACCGGCCCGCCCGGCCGACTCTCCGCGCATGTCGTCGCGCCGATCCCGGGCACGCTGTTCGCCTCGCTCGGGGCCGAACCGTACGAGGTACCCACCTACCACCATCAGGGTGTGGAGCGACTCGGTCGCGGCCTGGTGCCCGGTGCCCGGGCCGAGGACGGCATCGTCGAGGCGGTGGAACTCCCGGGCGACACCTTCGTCCTGGGCGTCCAGTGGCATCCCGAGTCCGGGACGGACGACCGGGTGGCCCGCGCCCTGATCGCCGCCGCCCGCCGGCCCCGCCTGGTCCCGACCCCGGCCGCCTGAGGTCCGCGCGCGACGGCCGCGTCGCATCCAAGGCGGCCGTCGCGCGATGGGTGCCACCGCTCAACAGATCCGGGGCAGTTGCTCGCCGATCGGCATGTCCAACACCCGCGTTCCGCCCAATCCGGTACGAGCCACCACCATTCCCGGATGGGCCTCGACGCACTCGCCGATCACCGCCGCCCCCGCACCCAGGGGATGCGCCCGCATCGCGGCGAGCACCGCGTCGGCGTGCTCGCGGGGCACGAAGGCGACCAGCTTGCCCTCGTTGGCCACATACAGCGGGTCCAGGCCCAGGATCGCGCACGCGTTGGCCACCTGGGGCGGCACCGGGACGTCGCGTTCGGCGATCTCCACGCCGACCCGGGCCGCCGCGGCGATCTCGTTGAGCGCCGCGCCCAGGCCGCCCCGGGTGGGATCGCGGAGCACGTGCAGGTCCGGGGTGACCGCCAGCATGGCCTCGACCAGCCCGCCCAGCGCGGCGCAGTCGCTGCGGATCTCGACGTCGAATTCCAGGCCCTCGCGCACGCTCATCACGGCCACCCCGTGGACGCCGATGTCGCCGCTGACGATCACCACGTCGCCCGGGGCGGCGCGCTGCGGGCGCAGATCGACGCCGGCCGGGACCAGGCCGATCCCGGCGGTGTTGAGGTAGATGCCGTCCCCGTGCCCGGCCTCGACGACCTTGGTGTCGCCGGTGGCGATCTCGACTCCGGCGGCGCGGGCCGCGCCGCCGAGCGCCTGGGCGACCCGGGCGACGACCGCCGTCTCCACGCCCTCCTCCAGGATGAACCCGACGGACAGATAGGCCGCCTTGGCGCCGCTCATGGCCAGATCGTTGACCGTCCCGTTGACCGCGAGCTCGCCGATGTTCCCGCCGGGGAAGAACAGCGGGCGGACCACGAACGAGTCGGTGGAGAAAGCCAGTCGGGCTCCGCCGAGGGTGACCACCGCGGAGTCGGTGAGCGAGGCGAGCAGGGGTCCGCCGAACGCGGGCGCGAAGACGTGCTCGACGAGTTCGGCGGACAGCGCGCCGCCGCCGCCGTGCCCGGTCACGATCCGCGGATGGTCGCGCAACGGGGCCGGACAGGTCCACCCGGAGAAGTCCGGCGCGGCAGGCGCATCGGGCATCGCGACCGGGGCGGACCCGGTGACCGGGGCGAGGTCGGTGAGCTCAGACAACGGGGGTCGCCTCCCGGGGCACGGTGCCGGCGGCGTCGAGCCGGCGGTAGAGGTAGTAGGCGGCACACGCGCCCTCGCTGGAGACCATGGTGGCGCCGAGCGGATTGCGCGGCGTGCAGGTGGTGCCGAACGCCGCGCACTCGTTGGGCTTGAGCAGGCCCTGCAACACCTCGCCGCTGCGGCACTCGGCCGGTTCCACGGTTTCGATCCCGGTCACATCGAAGCGGTACTCGGCGTCGTGGTCGCGATAGCGCGAGGACAACCGCCACCCGCTGTCCGGGATCACCCCGATGCCGCGCCAGGCCCGGTCGGTCACCTCGAACACGTCGGCCAGCATGGCCTTCGCGGCGGGGTTGCCCTGCGCCCGCACCGCCCGGGCGTACGCGTTGTCCACCGTGTGCCGGCCCCGCTCGAGCTGGTGGACCGTACGCCGGATGCCCTCCAGGATGTCCAACGGCTCGAATCCGGTGACCACGATCGGCACCCGATACCGCTCGGCCAACTCCGGGTACTCCTCCACACCCATCACGCTGCACACGTGACCGGCCGCCAGGAAGCCCTGCACCCGGCAGTCGGGCGAATTCATGATCGCCTCGATCGCCGGCGGCACCCGCACGTGCGACACCAGCAGGCTGAAGTTGCGGATGCCCAGCCGCCTGGCCTGATACACCGTCATCGCGTTGGGCGGCGCGGTGGTCTCGAAGCCGATGCCGAAGAACACCACCTCGCGGTCGGGGTTGTCCCGGGCGATCGCGAGCGCGTCCAGCGGCGAGTAGACCACCCGCACGTCGCCGCCCTCGCCGCGCACCCGGAACAGGTCGCGATCGGTGCCCGGCACCCGCAACATGTCGCCGAACGAGCAGAAGATCACCCCCGGGCGGGCCGCGATGGCCAGCGCCTTGTCGATCACCTCAAGCGGCGTCACACACACCGGGCAGCCCGGCCCGTGAATCAACTCCACTTCGGGAGGCAGCAGTTGGTCGATACCGTGGCGGATGATGGTGTGCGTCTGCCCGCCGCAGACCTCCATGATCGACCACGGCCGGGTCACCGTGGCCCGGATCTCGTCCAGCAGTCGGCGACCGACCTCCGGATTGCTGAATTCCTCCAGGTACTTCACCGCCGGACCTCCTTCGACACACCACCGGGAATCGGGTCGGGAACAACCACCGGCTCGGGCCGGACGAACTCCCCCGACGCCGCGCCGGCCGCCTCCCAGGGGTCGCCGAACTCCTCCTGGAGCAGCCCCATCTCGTCGAACAGGGCAAGCGTGCGCAGGGCCGACTCCTCGTCCAGCCGTTGCAGCGCGAAGCCCACGTGCACAATGGCGTACTCGCCCACCCTCAGGTCGGGCACGTACTCCAGGCACACCTCCTTGACCACGCCGCCGAAGTCGACGAGGCCCATCCGGGTTCCGTCCCGTTCCTCGATCTTCGTCACCCTGCCGGGCACCGCCAGGCACATCGGTCTCTCCTCGTCATCCGACAACGACCGCGGCCCGCGGGCCGTCCACTCGTGGGTCTGCGGGCGCCCGTCACGGGCCGCCCGTCCCGCTCGGCACCCGCCGACCCGCCCCGACCAGGACTTGGCCCAACGCCAGCCCGCCGTCGTTCGGCGGCACCAGGCGATGCCGCAGCACGGTGAAGTCCCGTGCGCGCAGCGCCCGTCCGCAGGCCGAGGACAGGATCGCGTTGGTGAACACGCCGCCGGTGAGCGCGACCGGCGTCGGCCCGTGCCGCTCACGCGTGTGCTCGGCCACCGCGACCACCAGGTCGACGACCGCGTGGTGAAAGCGCGCCGCGAGCAGTTCCGGGTCGCAACCGGCGCGGAGGTCGGCGATCGCCGCCGCGAACACCGGGCCCGGGTCGGCGATCAGCGGATCACCCTCACCGTCCCCAGGGAGCAGCGCGAACGTGTACCCGGGGACCGGGCCGGGCCGCCGAACGGCCGCGCCCTCCAACTCGATCGCCGCCTGCGCCTCGTAGCCGGCCAGGTGACAGACGCCGATCAGCGACGCGAACGCGTCGAAGAGCCGGCCCATGCTGGACGTGGGCACGCAGTTCAGGTCGCGTTCGAGTTGGCGCGCCAGCACCCGGCGTTCCTCGTCGGATCCGGCCCGCACACAGGGCAGATCGTCCGCCCACTCGATCCCGGCGGCGTGCAGGTGCGCCAGCGCCATCCGATACGGCCGGGCCACCGCGGCGTCGCCGCCGGCCAGCGGCGCGTAGCGCAGGTGCGCCACCCGGTGGAAGCCGGCGTAGTCCGCGAGCAGGAACTCGCCGCCCCACACCGCGCCGTCTTCCCCGTAGCCGGTCCCGTCGAAGGCGACGCCCAACACCGGCGCGGCGCCGTCCGCGCCGTGTTCGGCCATCGCGGCGGCGATGTGCGCGTGATGGTGCTGGACCAGCCGCACCGGCCGCCGGGCCGCGGTGCGCCGGGCCCAGCCGGTGGACCGATAGCCCGGATGGCGATCGGCGACCAGCACGTCGGGACGCACGCCGGTGATCGCGCCCAGGTGCCCGACCGCGTGCTCGAACGCACGTTGCGTGCCCAGGTCGTCCATGTCGCCGACATGCCCGGACAACCACGCCTCGCGGCCCTCGGCCAGCGCGAACGTGTTCTTCAGGTCCCCGCCGACCGCGAGCGTCGCGGGCACCGCCAGCGGCAGCCGAATCGGCAGCGGGGCCCAGCCCCGAGAGCGCCGGACGAACAGGGGTTCGCCGTCCACGACCCGCACCACCGAGTCGTCCAGCGGCACCCGGATCGGTCGGTCGTGGGTGAGCCAGCCGTCCGCCAGCGGCGCGAGCCGGGTCAGCGCCTCGGCGTCCTCGGTCACGATCGGCTCGCCGGCCGCGTTGCCGCTGGTGAGCACGAGCAGGCGCGGCCCGAGCCGGTCGTCGAGCAGTCCCAGGAGCAGGTGGTGCACAGGCGTGTACGGCAACATGAAGCCCAGGTCGGGGCAGCGCGGGGCGATCGCCTCCGGCAGCGCGGCCCGGGCCGCCCTACGGCGCCGGAGCAGCACGATCGGCCGGGCGGCGCCGGTGAGCAACTCCCGTTCCGCGTCCGTGATCTCGGCGTACGGCTCGATCTCGGCGAGGGTGCGGGCCAGCAACGCGAAGGGTTTGTCGCCGCGTCCCTTGCGCTCGCGCAGCCGCGACACCGCGTCCTGGTCGGCCGCGTCGCAGGCCAGGTGGTACCCGCCGATGCCCTTGACCGCCAGGATCGCCCCTTCGGCGAGCATCCGGCGGGCCTCGTCCAGGGTGCCGAAGCCGATCGGCGCCCCGTCGGCGTCGACCAGGGACAACCGGGGGCCGCAGGCGTGGCACGCGATGGGTTGCGCGTGGAAGCGCCGATCGCCGGGATCGCCGTACTCCCGGGCGCAGTCCGGGCACATCGGGAAGTCGGCCATCGTGGTGTGCGCCCGGTCGTAGGGCAGCGCGGTGACGATGGTGAAGCGTGGACCGCAGTCGGTGCACGTGATGAACGGGTGCAGGTGCCGGCGATCCGCGGGGTCCTCGAGTTCGGCCAGGCAGCGATCACACGTGGCGACATCCGGCGGGATCCGGGTACGGTGCGCGGCGCCCGGCTCGGGTGGCACGGACGCCACGATCGTGAACCCGGTGTCGCCGCCGATCGCGAGTTCCTCGTGGGTGATCGACTCGACCGAGGCCAGCGCCGGTGCGTCCGTGTCGATCCGCCGGCAGAACGCGGCCACCTCGGCGGACCCGCCCTCGACCTCGACGAGCACGCCCGCACCGGTGTTGGTGACATGTCCGGCCAGGCCCAACTCGGTGGCCAGCGTGTAGACGAACGGCCGAAAGCCCACGCCCTGTACGGTGCCGCGCACGATGATCCGGCGCCGCTGCGCGACCTCGGGCGGTCGGCCGGTGGTCAAGACGACTCCCGCACCGGAGCCGACCGCGGGTCGATCCCGTGCGTGTGGACATGGGCGCGTACGCCCTCGGGCGAGTGGGCATGGGAATGCCCGGGCTCGTGCGGGTGGGCGTGCCGGTGCCCGTGACCGGACTCGTTCTCCGACTCGCTCCCGGGCGATCCGTGCGCGTGGGTGTGCGCGTGGGTGTGCCCGTCGGCCGCGTGCCGCGCCATCACCGGCGTGTGCACCGCCGCACCGTCGAGCACCGCGACCGCGCGCGTCAACAGATCCCCCACCCCGCGACCGGTCCTGGCCGAGGTGAACAACACCTCGACCCCGGGGTTCACCTGCCGGACGTTGGCCAGGAAGGCGCCCTCGTCGAACTCCACCGCCTCGGCGAGGTCGATCTTGGTCACCACCACCAGGTTCGCCAGACCGAACGCGGACGGATACTTGAGCGGCTTGTCCTCCCCCTCGGTGACCGACGCGAGCGCGACCCGCAGGCTCTCGCCCAGGTCGTAGGAGGCCGGGCAAACCAGATTGCCGACGTTCTCGACGAACAGCAGCCGCGTCCTCGCCGGCAACCAGCCGGCGAGTTGTCGACGCAACATCGCCGCCTCCAGGTGGCACAACCCGTCCGTGAGGATCTGCTTGACCGGCGCGCCGGCCCGGGCCAACCGGGTCGCGTCGTTGTCGGTGGCCAGGTCGGCGGTCAACGCCGCCACCGACACCCCGCGTTCGCCGGCCAGCCGCAGTTCGGCCTCCAGCAGGGCGGTCTTGCCGCTGCCGGGACTGGAAAGCAGGTTGACCGCGATCACCCCGCGCGCGGCCAGTTCGGCGCGCAGGTCGCTCGCGCCGCGATCGTTGTGAGCGAGTACGGCCTGCCGCAACTCGTCGACTCGGCACATGACGGTTCAACCCTTCTGAGTGGCCTCGGCGTATCCGACGTCCTCGACCGGATCGGCCCAGCACACGTCGACGATCTGCAACTCCCGTCCACACAACAGCTCGGCGGTCGCGCCCGCACACGTGGGGCAGCACAGGTCCGGCGGCATGCCCACCGCCCACTCGACGGCGCACCCCGCGCAGCGGGCCCGGCCCGGGACGCTCTCGACCACCAACTCCGCGTCGCGCAGCACCGTCTCGACCCGCGCGACCTCGAAGGCGAAGGCCAGCGCGTCGGGAACCACCCCGGCGAGTTCGCCGACCCGCAGCCGGACGGTCAGCGCGGCGCGCTCACCGCCGCGCGCCGCCGCCGCCTCGACCTGCTCGATGACGGCCAGCGCAATCGACATCTCGTGCATCGGCCCTCTCCCGGGTTCGACGTCCACCACTGGGAGCCCACCGACTCGACGAGCCCACGCTCCATTACAGGCACCACCGGCGACGCGTCCCGGCACCCACGCCGTGTACGACGCCGCGCGTACGCCATTCGCCCTAGCGCGCCGGGCTCCGCCCCGGGACCCGTCGCTGAACGGGCTACATGGAACGCATCCGCACGTAGCGCAGGATGTCCGCTCGATTCGCGAGCACGACAAGCCCGAACAGGGCCACTCCGCCGATCAGAATCCTTCGCATGCCGGCACCTCTCCAGGCTCGGGACCGCGCGCCGCGTCCACGGCGGCGGGTCGGACATCGACCGCATCCGGCGCGTTCGGCGCGCCGGTCGGTGGTTCCAGGGGCGTCTGCCCGCGCAGCACCCGCAGGATCAGCGCGACCGCCTCGTCCACTGCGGCCGCGACCGGTGGACTCAGGCCCAGGCGCTCGTCCAGGTCGGCGGGTTCGCAGCCCACCACCAGCACCCGGCGCGGCGGCGTCCCGCCGGTACCCGCGCTCAGCGTGCCCAGCAGCGCGAGCACCGCGTCGGGCCCCATCCGGTGGCCGTCCAGCAGGGCCGCCCCGGGTTCGACCGATCCCGGTACGGCGGCCTCGATCAGGTACACCGTGCCCGGTGCGCCGCCGCGCGCGGTGGCGTCCACCAGGATCAACGTCTCGTAGCCTTCCAGGAGTTGGTAGGCCAGATGCACGCCGCGTACGCCGAAGTCGACCACCTCGGCGCCGGCCGGCAGCGGGTGCCCGGCCAGCCTGGCGACGGTCTCCACCCCGAAGCCGTCGTCGCCGAGGAAGATGTTGCCGACTCCGGCGACGAGCACCCGTTCGACGCGGTCGGCCGGCGGGCCCTGGCCGGTCACGCGTCCTCCAGGAGGGTGAGTTCGTCCGGTTGGAAGTACAGGAACCGGCCCTGGGCCCGCCGGATGTCCGCGCCGGGGTCGCCGTCCACGATCACCGCGAGATGCACCGCGCCGTCCACGTCGTGCAGCACCGCCTCGACCAGCGCGTCCCGACCGTGCAGGAACAGGTCCTGGGCGTCGGTACGGCGCGGCCCCGGTCGCAGCCGCACCCGACTGCCGGCACCGATCGAGCGCCCGTCCACCAGCACCCGATCCGCGGCGGGATCGAACCCGGCGTCGCTCGCCGGATCCCACCAGGGCCGGTCGGTACCCGGCTCGCCCGACTCGCCCTGTTCACCCGGCACCCCCGGTTCGATCAGGGTCGTCGGCCCGCTCGCCCCGCTCGGCCCGGTGTTCTCCCGCAGCGCCCGCACCGTGCCGTGCAGCCGATCCCACACCTCCGGGGGCAGCGAGTCGACCAGGTCCACGGCGGCGCCCGCGCGGGCGTCGGTGCCACGGGCCTCGCGCTTCTCCCGCTCGGTCAGTGCCGAGGTGCGCAGCGCGAGGATCTCGTCGATCTCGGTCGCGTCGTAGAGCGCGCCCGGGCTCTCCGGGGCCACCTGCGGGTGATCCTCCAGGATGATCGGCGAGGACAACACCACGTCGTCCCGCTCCCCCACCAGCACCGGCCAGGTCCGCAGGTTGGCACACGACGCGGCGGCGCCCGTGGCCCATTCCGGCGGGTCGGTCATGGACAGGAAGGAGCCGGTGTCCAGACCCAGCAGCACATGCGCCGACACCAGCGCGTACGGCAGCGCGGCGTCCCGGTCGACACCCGGATCCGGCTTCCACCCACTGGTGTTCGCCACCTCGACGGTCAGCTTGAGGGTGCGGTACGGGCCGGGAATCTCGGTGGTCCGCACCCGGATCTCCCCCTCGATCCGTGCCCGCCGGCGGACCAGCCGCCCACACACACGGCCGTCGAGTTCGACGTCCTCGGTCTCCTGGTGCTCGGCCCGATCGAACGGCAGGACCAGCCCGGCCCCGGCGGACGCCGCGACGGGGAGCACGAGTTCGACCCGTTCCTCGACGCCCTCGTCCCACGGGACGAGCACCCGATCCGGCAGCTCCAGCGCGTCCACCGCCGCGAACCCGCCGTCGGGCCCGACCTGTTGCACCGTGCGCCGCTGGGCGTGCAGGAAGCGCAGCTCGATCGAGAGGTTCGCGTCCGCACGCGGTTCGATCAGACACTCCGTGCGCTGGTCGTGGTGCTCGCCGCTGCCCTGCCCCCAGGCGGGCGGCACCAGCACGCCGAACTGCCAGCGCATGCGATTCTTGGCGGCCGAGGCCCGGTACGGATAGAGCACGTAGCCCTCGAACAGCACGGCGTCGGCGATCTGTCGCGCGGCGGCGAACCGCTCCTGGATCGCGAGTCCGAACAGCGTCATGGCACTCTCTCCTCGGTGGGGCCGGTCCGGTCCGACCCGCCGGTGCGGTTGCCCGGAACGCCGAGCACCCGATCGGCCGCGGTGGCCGGTTCCGCGGTCGCCAGCAGCGCCCGCATCGTGGCCTCCCAGGAGGGCAGCGCGTGCCGGGCCCGATAGGCGAGCAGCGCGTCCATCGCCTCGCGCGGCAGTCGCAGCCAGCCGCAGCCGGGGAAGTGCTGCTCGACCATCTCCCGCCACACCGTGACCGGCATCCGGTAGGCGGCCTCCTTGTGCCAGGGCACCGGCTCCACCCGGAAACCGCCCGGGCCGGTGAACGCGGTTCCGGAGAAGAGCATCAGCAACGGCACCTCTCCCTCGCCCAGCGCGTGGAAGTAGCGGGACGAGGCGATGTCCATGTCGTAGGTGCACGGCACCACCAGGTCCACCTCGGTCTCCGCGGTGAAGCCCGGCACGGTCAACGCCACCTGGGCGAACTCGATCGGGTGGAGCGTGCCGCCCCAGCGGGAACGCTCCCCGAACAGCACGCCCAGCCGGTCGCCTTCGGCCGTCCCGTAGCGGCGCCGGGCCGGTTCGATCCGCAATTGCACGCGCAACGCGAGCGCGTGCACCCGGGCCTGCTCGGCGGCGGTGATCCGCAGCCGGAAGACCAGGGTGGGCCCCGCCGCGTAGCCGTCCGCGCGCACGCCGACGCAGGAGAAGTCCAGTTCGGTCACGGCGCGTCGTCCCTTCCCGGCACCCGCGCACGCGAGCGCACGTCGGCGAGGAACGCGGCCAGGTCCTCGCGGGCCTCGGCGCCGCCGTCGAAGCCCCGCCAGCGCAGTCGCATGCGACCGACCAGCTCGTAGCAGACGTCGATCGGGACCAGGAAGCACTCGCTCTCGTCGTCCGTGCGGCGCAGCAGCAGCGCCTCGACGTCGGGGCGCAGCAGTCCGGCGAGCCGGCTCTCGCCGAGCACCGCCTGCCACTGCTCGGGGTCCAGGTCGCTCTCGGTGGCGCCGGCCGGGCTCGGGTAGAGCGCGATCAGCCGGTCGAGCGCGGCGTTGCGCAGGAAGAAGGCCAGGCCGACCGGGATCTGCAGGGCGTCCCAGGCGCCGTCGTCCAGGCTGTGCTCGGGGTCGACGAGGTAGCGCTCGGGCACCGCCCGATAGCGACCGCCGGCCGCGCCGCGCCGCTCGAACAACATCGCGCAGCCCCGGCAGGCGCAGGCCAGGACCCGCGCGTCGGTGTCGACGAGATGGCGGTGTCCGGCGCCGACCTCCTGGGCGCACAGCTCGCAACGTTCCGGCTGTGGCCCGGTGGGGCGCCGGAATCGGCGCAGCCCACCCGCCGGCCGCACGGTCGTCGGGGGTGGCGCGCTCACCGTGCGGCCCGAGCCGGATCGGCCGGTCGGATGCCGATCTGGAGCAGCGCGGGTTCGGGCGGCGCGGCCGGGATCTCCTCGATCTCGATCCGCTCGATCTCGGGCGCGCAGCCGGCCAGGAGGCCTTCCACGCCCTCGCGCGAACCCTGGGCGCCCCCGCTCGCGCATCCACAGCCGCCGCTCGCGGCGGCGATCCGCAGCCGCACGGTCCGGCTGTGTTCGTCGTAGTCGAGGAGTTCGGCCCGGTGTTCGGGGTGCGCCGCGAGGCCGCGCGCGACGCGGGTGGGCGTGTCGTCGGGGTGCAGGTCGTGCAGGACGAGCAGGGTGGTGACCAGTTCGTCGTCGAGCACGCCGCGCCGATCCGCGTCGGCGTCGCGCAACAGCGCGGCCAGTCGGGCCAGACCGGCGCCGTAGAAGTCCATCAGGGCGCGGACCAGTTCCTCGGCCCCGGCGCGAACGCCCGGGTCGGCGCCGTCGTCCAGGCGGGTGAGGATCTCCTCGACCCGCAGTCCGGTCTGCTCGGCGTTCATCCGCTCAGCCCGCTCAGCCCGGTGGGTACGTGCAGCTTCTGCAGTGTCTTGCCGTCGCCGAGGTACATGTGCACGCCGCACGGCAGACAGGGGTCGAAGCTGCGCACGGCCCGCATGATGTCGATGCCCTTGAAGTTCTCCGGGGAGTTCTCCTCGAAGATCGGCGTGTTCTGCACCGCGTCCTCGTACGGCCCGGGGGTGCCCAGGGTGTCGCGGACACTGGCGTTCCACGGAGTGGGCGGATACGGGTGGTAGTTGGCGATCTTCCCGTCCCTGATCACCATGTGGTGCGAGAGCACCCCGCGCACGGCCTCGGTGAAGCCGACACCGACCGCCTGGTCGGGCACCTCGAACTTCTCCCACGTCTTGGTCCGGCCCGAGCGCACCTCCTCGAGCGCCTTCTCGGCGAAGTACACCGCCATGGCGGCCATGTACGCCTGGAAGTAGGTGCGCGCCCGGTTCCGCTCAAGGGCGTTGCTCCACTGTGGGATCTTCCACTCGAAGGTGGTCTCCGGCTTGGTCATCGACTTGGGCAGGTTGATCACCACGCTGTGCCCGGTGGCCTTGACGAAGCCGGTGTCGACCAGGCCGTTGAGCGCGGTGGACCACAGCCGGGCAAGCGGGCCGCCGCCGGTGTCCAGGGCCAGGTAGTCGGTACCGTCGAACCAGCGCGGCGACATCACCCAGCTGTAGTTGCCCTCGAAGTCCCGCTTCTGCGGTGCGGGGATGGTGTGTTGGTTCCACGGGTGGCGCGGGTCGACCGGGTTGCCCAGCGGGTCGTGCGTGACGAACTGCTCCTGGCCTTCCCAGTCCTGGTAGTAGGAGCTGCCGAGCAGGATCCGGATGCCCAGGTTGATCTCGGTCAGGTCGTTGGTGATCAGCTTGCCGTCGACCACGACGCCGGGGCTGACGTACATCCGCCGGCCCCAGTCGGTCATGTTGCGGTAGGTGAAGTCGCAGTGGTCGGGGTCGTTGAGCGCGCCCCAGCAACCGAGCAACACCCGCCGCCGGCCCACCTCTTCGTAGCCGGGCAGGGCGGTGTAGAAGAAGTCGAAGAGGTCGTCGTGCAGCGGGACCACGCGCTTCATGAACTCGACGTAGCGCATCAGTCGGGACAGGTAGTCCGTGAACAACTGGACCGAGGCGACGGTGCCCACCCCGCCCGGGTAGAGCGTGGAGGGGTGTACGTGCCGGCCCTCCATCAGGCAGAACATCTCCCGGGTGTAGCGGCTGACCGCCAGCGCCTCGCGGTAGAACTCGCCCTCGATCGGGTTGAGCGAGCGCATGATGTCGGCGATGGTGCGGTAGCCGTGTTCGGCGGCGTGCGGCGCCTCGGTGCGTTCGGCCAAATCCAGCACGCCGGGGTTGGTCTCGCGGACCATGCGCTCGCAGTAGTCCACCCCGACCAGGTTCTCCTGGAAGATGTTGTGGTCGAACATGTACTCGGCGGCCTCACCGAGGTTGATGATCCACTCGGCCAGGTGCGGCGGCTTCACGCCGTAGGCCATGTTCTGCGCGTACACCGAGCAGGTGGCGTGGTTGTCGCCGCAGATGCCGCAGATCCGGCTGGTGATGAAGTGCGCGTCGCGGGGGTCCTTGCCGCGCATGAACACGCTGTAGCCGCGGAAGACCGACGAGGTGCTGTAACACTCGGCGACCCGTTTCTGCTTGAAGTCGATCTTGGTGTGGATGCCCAGACTGCCGACGATCCGGGTGATCGGATCCCAGGACATCTCGGTCAGGCCGCTGCCATCGGCGGCCGTCTTGGTCGAGGGTGCCATCGTGTGTCGTGCCCTTCTGCGGTGGGGACGGCGGCACGCGTGAGGTCGGCCGCGGGGTCGGGAACTGCGCGAAGGCGATCCGCTCACCTGGGCGGGCGGTAGCCGGTGGTGAGCTCACGACCGGTGTGGCGCCACTTGGGTTCCTTGTCCACGGTCTTCGCGGTGATCGAGCGCAGCTTGCGGATCACCAGGCCGTACGCGCCGCTGGCGACCGAGGAGACCTTGCCGCCGGGCGGTTCGTCCATGAACGGCATGAACTTGTCCGGGAAGCCGGGCATCGTGCACGCGATGCAGATGCCACCGACGTTCGGGCAACCGCCGACACCGTTGATCCAGCCGCGCTTGGGCACGTTGCACTTGACCACCGGGCCCCAGCAGCCCAGCTTCACCAGGCACAGCGGCGAGCCGTACTCGTCGGCGAACTGGCCCTGTTCGTAGTAGCCGCCGCGGTCGCAGCCCTCGTGCACGGTGGCGCCGAACAGCCAGGTCGGACGCAGCTTGTCGTCCAGCGGGATCATCGGCGCGGACCCGGCGAGTTGGTAGAGCAGGTAGGTCAGCGTCTCGGCGAAGTTGTCCGGCTGGATCGGGCAGCCGGGCACGCACACGATCGGCAGGCCCGCCTTGGACTTCCAGTCCCAGCCCAGGTAGTCGGGTACGCCCATCGCACCGGTGGGGTTGCCGGCCATCGCGTGGATGCCGCCGTACGTCGCACAGGTACCGATCGCCACCACACCGGTGGCCTTGGGCGCGAGGCGGTCCAACCATTCGCTGGTGGTGATCGGCTGGCCGGTGGCCGGGTCGTCGCCGAATCCGCTCCAGTAGCCTTCGGCCTTGATCGACTCGTTCGGGATGGATCCCTCGACCACCAGCACGAACGGCTCGAGTTCGCCCCGTTCGGCCTTGAAGAACCATTCGATGAAGGTGTCCGCGCCCTGGACCGGTCCGCACTCGAAGTCGATCAGCGGCCAGTGCACGGCGATCGGCGGCAGTCCGGGCAGGGCACCGGTGACGATCTCCTCGATCGACGGCTGCATCGCGGCGGTCAGCGCGACGGAGTCGCCGTCGCAGCTGAGACCGGCGTTGATCCAGAGGATATGAATCGGGGTCGGTTCTTCGACCGGCTTGGCGGCGGTCGAGCTCTCGGCGGGGTTCCCGGACGTGGCGCGCATGAGGACGCCTCCTCGAAAGGTTATGAATCCGACATAACGGACTCCTGAACCTTCCTATCAGCCCGGCACGTGACGCGCCTCACATTCGGTCCGTTCGGGCGAGTCGCGTCGCGCCCACTCCGCGGTCGATGAGTCGGTCCGCGTGCGTCCGTTCGGCCTGTTCGGGCGAGTCGTGCCACGTCGTCCCGCGGTGGCGGGCGGGACCCCCGGCGGGCGACGTGCGGCCCGGCCCGGGTCAGGGCGCCTGCGACTCCGGCGCCGGGTGGTTGGAGAGGGCCGAGTCGGCGGAGAGGGCCGAGTCGGCGGAAGAGGCCGGGGCCGCCGTCGGGCGGTAGCGGGCCAGGAACATGTCCACGCCGCCGGTGATCAGCCGCTCGGTCAGATCCGCGTCGGGCACGGCGCCGGAGGAGCCGAAGGCGATGTGTGGCATCAGCACCAGGCCGGAGAGTTGGATCGCGGCCAACGGCACGTCGTCGATCGCGAGTTCGCCGCGCTCGACGAGTTCCTCCAGGGCCGTGCGGACCACCACGTGGAAACGATCCGGTCCCGACTCGCGCCAGGTGCGTCCCAGTTCGGGCAGGCGCGGCATCGAGCCCATCACCACATTGTGCAGGGTGAGCACCTCCGGCGTGGCGTGGCCCGCCACCCACGCCTCACAGATGGCCACCAGGTCGGCCCGGACGTCGGTGGAGGATCCGAGCCGCTCCTCGATCAGGCGGGTCGACTCCGCCAGGGCGCGGTCCAGGATCTCGCCGACGATCGCCGTGAACAGGGCTTCCTTGTTGCCGAAGTGGTTGTAGACGGTCACCTTCGCGACACCCGCCTCGGCGGCGATGGTGTCCATGCCCACCTGGTAGCCCTCGCGCAGGAAGGCCTCAGTGGCCGCGTCCAGGATCGCCGCGCGCTTGCGCGCGGCCCGATCACCCGAGGGAATGCGCTTGGGGGTCTGCTCGGCTGCCCACACGTGGCGTCTCCGTTCGTCGCGCGCAGTCTAACGAGTGCGAACCGAACCGCTCGGCTCATCAAAACCATACCGTTTGGTTCAACCGAACCGCACCGTTGAGTTCATCTGAACTGCACTGTATGGTTCAGCTCTACGAGCGGCCTGCCCTCTCGACGAGCGACTCTCCGGAAAGGGGATCAGCCATGGAACACGTCCGGACGACCGTGCGGCCGGCCCGAACGGGGGCGGCCTTCGCGCTGCTCGCCGCGGTGCAGGCCATCCTCAACACCTCGGTCACCATCACCTCGGCCGCCGGACCCGACATCGCCGCCGACCTCGATCTGGGCTCCTCCGGTCTGGTCTGGACCGGCGCCGCCTACACGCTGGCGTTCAGCGGCCTGCTGCTGCTCGGCGGCCGGGTCGCCGACCTGCGCGGGCGGCGCGAGACCTTCCGGGCCGGCGCCGCGCTGTTCGCCGCCGCGTCACTGGCCGGCGCCCTCGTACCCGGCGGCGCGTGGATGATCACCGCCCGCCTGCTCCAGGGCGCGGGCGCCGCGCTCGCCGCGCCCGCCGCCATGGCCCTGGTCGGGGACGTGTTCGCGACCGACGCCACCCGCCGCCGGGCGATGGCCGCGTGGGGCGGACTCTCCGGGGTGGGCGCGGCGCTGGGCATGCAACTCGGCGGCGCGACCGCCACCTGGGCGTCCTGGCGCTGGTCGTTCGTGGTGCTCGCGGCGATCGGCTTCGTTGTCGCCGCCCTCGCCGGCCGGTACCTGCCCACCGGCCCGGAGCGGGTCACCGGCCGGGTGGACGTGCTCGGCGCCGCCCTGGTCACCGGCGGTGTCGCGGTGCTCAGCCTGGGACTGGTCGCGGTGGGTACGCACGGCTGGCTCGACCCTGCGGTGCTGCTGCCGCTGGCCGGCGGAGTCGTCCTGCTGGTGGCGTTCGGCGTGGCCGAGAACAAGGTCGCGGCGCCCCTGATGCCGCTGCACTTCCTCGCCTCCCGCCGCCGCGTGGCAGCGCTCGCCACCGGCATGCTCGCGCCGATCGCCGGCTCCACCGCCGCGTTCTTGATGTCGCTGTACTTCCAACGGGTGCTGGGGTGGTCCGCGTTGCGCTCGGCGATGGGTTTCGTCCCGTACACGCTGATGCTGGTCGTGGTCAGCGCCGGCAGCGTGCTGATCGTGGCCCGGTGGGGCGTGCGGTGGACGGCCGCGCTGGGTCTGGCCACGATGGCCGGCGCCTTCCTGCTGTTCTCCCGGATCAGCCCGGACGCGGCCTACCTCGGACTCCCGTTCGCGGCCATGCTCGCCCTGCCGATCGGCATCGGCCTGACCGCCGCGGCCGCCGTGGTCGCCGCCACCCGTGGGGTGCCGCCCACTCAGGCCGCGCTGGCAGGCGGCGCGTTCAACACCACGATGCTGATGGGCCCCACCGTCGGTATCGCCCTGTTCAGCTCGCTCGCCGACGCGCACACCGGCGCCGGTCCCTCCCCCGAACAGGCGGCCACCGACGGCTACACCTTCGCCTTCAAGGCCGCGGCGGTGCTGTTCGCCCTCGCCGCGCTCGCCTCGGTGAGTGTGCGGGCCCGCGGCACAGGTGGCGGCCGTACTCGCGACCCCCGGCCCGTCCGGGCCTGACCGCCACCTTCACCCCGACCACCCCGCCCCGAAGGAGTCACCCGATCATGACGACGACCTGGGTCGCGCGTGGGACGGGCGCCCGGCCTTCACACCCGCGAGCCGGGATCGGGAACCCGGTCTCCACCCCACGGGCGCGGAACCGGCACCCGACGTCCACCCCGCAAGCGGGGACCCGGCACCCGGCCTCCGGCCCCGCGAACGCGACACGGGCGCCCCGTGTCAATCCGGGTACGGCACCGTCGGGAGTGCCTTGACTCGGGTGGTCGGGTCCAGTGCCATCGTCGCCTCGATCAGCGCCTCCAGGTCGGGGTCCGGCCACGGGCGTGCCAGTTCCAGCGGCGGGCGGTGTCTTCCGGTGGCGATGTCCTCCAGGATGTCGGCGGCGGTGATCCGCCCGCCGATCGCCCGATCGGTGGCCGGGGCGGTACCCGTCCAGGCTGCCCGGAACGAGGCGCCCAGGCTGTACACCTCGGCGGCGTCGGTCAGGCGCACGTGCTGCCCGGGCCCGGTCTCCAGGAGTTGCCGGGCTATCTCGGGAGCGGTGGTGAGGTCCATCCCGCCCCGGTAGGGATTCGGCAGCGGGAGCCGGTCCGGATGGTGGGCCAGGTCGTGGTCGATGAACTCGATCCCGCCTCCCGGGGTGACCAGTATGTTCATCGGCTGGATGTCGCCGTGATGCCAGCCCAGCGCGTGCAACCGGCCGAGCGCCGCGAACGCCCGCCGGGCCAGGTGGGGCAACGGATGCGCCGGAACCGGCCCGTTGCGGCGCGCCGACTCGCACCAGCGCCACAGGGTCACCCCCGGGCGCCACTCGACCGCCGTCCACAGCCCGCCGCCCACGTGCCCGTGCCTGCCGCCGACCGGGTAAAGGCCCTGCTCGCGCAGCATGGTCAGCACCCGCGCCTCGTGATGCAGCGCGGCGACGTCCGCTCCCTCGGCGGTCTTGATCCGCCACTGTCCGGCACGCCAGGCGTTGGTGTGGTGCGAGGTCAGCGGGCGCGGCCGTTCGGTGACGCCGAGGGTTTCCAAGGCGGCGACGAGCAGCGGATCCATCCGCACATTCTGGCCGACGCCCCCGACGCGCCGACGCTGTGGTGCTTCGGCCCCGCATGTGGGAGCCGGGCCGGTCGTACCGGGATCGCCGGCCCGGTCGCACTCTCGATTCAGCGGACCCATCCTCACGTTCGGGCGGACGCGCAACACGCGACGATCCCGCGGCGGGCGGGCCCCTCGCGCAGGACCCGGGCCAGCCCCGCCGAGATCGGCAGCCCGGTCGCGCTCTCGATCCAGCCGAACTCGCCCACGCAGTTGCTCTCCAGGTACGTCCATCCGGCCGAGGTGACCACGAAGTCCAGCGCGGCGTAGCCCAGCCCGAGGTCGCGCACGTGCTCGACGCACGCCCTCGCGATCTCCGCCGGCGCCTCGATCGCCCGGTACTCGCACGCGTCCAGCGGCACCGCCCGCCAGTCGAGCGCGCCCTTCGTGATGATCGCGGCGGTGAACACCCGATCGTCCACGACGGTCACCCGCGCGTCGAACAGCCGGTCCTCGACCAGGGCCTGCAGATAGTGCAGGGTGCCGGCGATGCCGCTCAGGTCGTCCGAGAGGCGGATGCGCGTGGTGGGGATGAACGTGGTGTGCCGCTGGGTGAGCGCCTTGACCACGACCTTGTCCCGGTGCGCGGCGATGAACGCGCGGGCCGCGTGCGGATCGCTGGTGAACAGCGTGTCGGGCACGGCGAAGCCGGCGCGCGCGGCCGACGCCAGTTGGGTGGGCTTGTGCAGCGACGCCGCGACGATCGTGGGGTCGTCGATCCACACCTTCAGCGGCTGCGCGCGCAACAGGCCCAGCAGCGCGGTGGTGTTCTCGTCCGCGCGCCACCGCTCCTCCGCGGTGCCGAACGCGTCGGGCCGGGTGGGTTTGCGCCAATACACCGCACAACGTTCGTCCAGCGTCACCGTCGCCCGCCCGGAGGTGAGCACGGTGTGCCAGCGCCCGGCCGCGAACCGGCCGGTCACCAAAGGACGTTCGCGCAGGCGGCCCGGGTCCAGGCGGAGCAGGGCCACCGGGCCGCCGAGGAGGTGCGCCGCCACCATGTCGGCGGTCAGATCCTCCTCGGTGGCCACGATCACGACGCTCGCGTCGTGATCAGTCATCCTTCTTGTATCCCCTGGGCTCCTGCGTCCCGGTGTAGGTACCGGAGTCCACCGCGTGGATCAGCAGCGTCCCGCCAGGGGTGACGTTGACACACAGATCGGGATCGTAGTGATGCCGGGGCAGCGCGGGCGCGCCTCGGGTGGGGACCGGGGCCCTGCGGCCGAGAATCAAAGGACCGGGCATGACCTCTCCTGACTGTGGGTGTCCGACCCACCGAAAAACACGGTGCGTCATGTTCATCAACGCCCGGATGGGGTCGGTCAGTTGCATCTCCGCGGAAAAAGACGCCGACGCCTCCGGCGAACGTCTCCCCCGGCGCCTCGCGAGTAACCCTGGCAGGATGACCGTCATGCCCACGGTGGAAGCGTCAGTGGAGGTACCCGTCGCGGCCGCGACGGCGTTCGCCGTGTCGCAGACGACCGGGGTGGTGCGCAGGCGTTGGGACCCGTTCATCCGCAGCCAGCGCTTCCTGGACGGGGCCACCGAGCCGGGCAAGGGGGTGCGCACGCTCACGGTGCACCGCGCGGGCTTTCGGATGATCAGCGAATACGTCTCGTACCACCCGCCGACGAACGTGGGCATGCGGATGGTCGAGGGATCGTGGTTCTTCGCGAAGATGGGCGGCGGCTGGCGGTTCACCGCCGTCGAGGGCGAACCGGACCGTACACGCGCGGTGTGGCGTTACAACTTCGGCTGCCGCCCGCGCTGGTTGGCGCCGCTCGCCGATCGCATCGGCACGGTGGTGCTCCGGCGTGAGATCGAACACCGCATCGCGCGCTTCGCCCGCGCGTGCTCGGATCCGGTGGTCCTGGCCGCGATCGGCGGCGACGACGTCGCCGAAGGACCCGCGCCGGGCTGAGCGTCGGCCCGGGCCTCGCGGGTGTCAGTGCGCCGCGCCGCCGGTGGGCGCGGACCCGGCCAGGCGTTCCTCCAGGCGCTTGCCCTCGATGTCCGGGTCGGGGACGTACCTGGCGAACCACTGCGGGTGATACCAGAGCTTGGCCCGGACGATCGCCATCGTCGCCGGGACCAGCGTCAGCCGGACCACGAAGGCGTCCAGGAAGACACCGACCGCGAAGCTGAAGCCGATCGCCTTGATGGTCGGGTCGTCGGTGAACATGAACGCCACGAAGATCGAGAACATGATCAGCGCCGCCGCCGTCACCACCCGCGCCGACAACCCGATGCCGCGCGCGACCGCGCCTCGGGCGTCGCCCGTGGTGGTGTAGTCCTCCTTGATCCGCGAGACGACGAACACCTCGTAGTCGCTGGACAACCCGAAGATGATCGCGAGCATCAGGATCGGCAGGAAGCTGATCGTCTCGGTGGGGGTGATGTCGAAGATGTCCTCACCCCAGCCCCACTGGAACATCGCGACCTGCGCGCCGAAGGCCGCCGCGACCGACAGCAGGAAGCCGAGGATCGACTTGATCGGCACCAGGATGGTCCGGAAGGCGAAGGTCAGCAGCACGAAGGCCAGGCCGACCACCACGAGCAGGAACACCGGGAGCGCGTCCAGGAGTTTCGTGGACACGTCGATGTTGGAGGCGGTACTGCCGCCGACCAGGATCGGCGCGCCGACGCCGGCCTCGATCGCCGCGCGGTTGTCCCGGATGTGGTGCACCAGGTCGGCGGTGGTCTGGGAGTTGGGTCCGGTGGCGGGGATCACCCGCACCACGGCGACCTCGTTGTTGACAGCGAGTGGACCCGCCGCCACGACGTCCGGTTGCTGCTTCAGCGCGTTCACCAACGCAGTCACGCCGCTTTGGTCGACGGGCCCGTCGGCGACCACCAACAGGGGCCCGTTGAAGCCGGGCCCGAAGCTCTCGGCGGTCAGGTCGTACGCCTTGCGCTCGGTGGAGGACTCGGGCTGCGAGGCGGCGCTGGGCAACCCCAGTTCCATGCTCATCGCGGGCACCGCCGACACGAGCAGCAGGCCGACCCCGACGACCAGGACCGGGATCCGGAAGCGCACCACGAAGCGCGCCCAGGCCGCGCCGAACGTGCGGGCGGGATCGGTCGCGGTGATCCGCGCGACCTCCTCGTGGTGTCCGGGCCGCAGCCGCGTGTCGATGAACGACACGAGCTTGGGACCGGCGAAGCCCAGGACCGCCGGGAGCAGGGTGAGCGCGATCAACAACGCGATCAACACCGCCGCCGCCGCGCACAGTCCCATCAGGGTCAGGAACGGGATACCCACGACGGCCAGCCCGCACAGGGCGATGATCACGGTGAGTCCGGCGAAGACCACCGAACTGCCGGCGGTGCCCAGGGCCAGGGCCGCGGACTCCTCCGGCGCCATGCCGCCGATCAGGTTGTTGCGGTGCCGGAACAGGATGAACAGCCCGTAGTCGATCCCGCAGGACAGACCGAGCATGATGGCCACCGTCGTGGACGCCGACGCGATGTTCACCACCGACGCGAGCGCGGTCACCCCCATCAGGGCGATCACCACACCGATGATCGCGTTGATGATCGGCAGGCCGGCGGCGACCACCGCGCCGAACGTGATGAGCAGGATCACCAGCGCGATCGCCAGACCGATCAGCTCCGGCAGTTCGGAGGGGGTGATCCGCCAGCCCGGGTACACGGTGCCCGAGTACTCGACCTGGACCCCGGCCTGCTCGGCCGGCGCCACGGCGTCCTCGAGCTTGTCCAGAGTGGCATCCTCGACGTCCGCCGGCTGCGCCGTGTACTGCACCCAGCCCAGCGCGACCAGTTGGTCGGGCGCCACTCCCTGATCGGTGAACGGGTCCGACACGGAGGCCACTTGTGGCACCGTCCGCAGTTGCGCGATTGCGGCCTCGATGCCGGCGCTCGGGCCCGGGTCGGTGACCTTGGCCGGGCTCTTCACGGCGAACACCACCTGGGTCTGCGCGCCGCCGAGCGCGGGCAGCTTCTGCTCCAACAGGTCCGTCGTGTCCTGCGACTCGGTACCCGGAATGGTGAAGGTGTCGTTGGTCTTGCCGCCGCTGACCGTGGCGAGGACGACGGCGGCCACCGCGATGGCGAGCCAGACTGCCAGGACCCACCGGCGACGCCGGAACGCCCATTTCCCCAGCCGGAACAGATAGGTGGACAAGCCGCTTCCCTCCGCACCGACCGACAGGTCGCAACCACCACACGAATCCCAACGCGGCGACCCACGACCACAGAGACAGACAGATCGACAATCTCGTCCTACTTTGTCCCATTGGTTCCGACGAAGTGCCCTCGACGCGCCGACAACGCGTCGACCGCCCGGCGCGTGACGGCCGGCGGAACGCGCCCACCCCCATGACGGACGGCCGCTCCGCCCGGGACCTGCAGCGGGACACGACATCCCGCCGTGTCGACGATCGAATTTCCGCCCTATATGAGCGGTTAATGTCACTTCATGCAGGCATGGAATGGCAGGGCCTATCCCCTCGGCGCCACGTTCGACGGCTCCGGCACCAACTTCGCGGTGTTCTCCGAGGTAGCCGAGCGCGTGGAGGTCGCGCTGATCGACGACGACGGCACCGAGCAGCGCGTGCCGTTGCCCGATGTCGACGGCTACGTGTGGCACGGCTATCTCCCCGGCGTCGGGCCCGGCCGGCGCTACGGGTACCGCGTACACGGGCCGCACGACCCCGACCGGGGTCACCGCTGCAATCCGGCCAAGATCCTGATCGACCCCTACGCCAAGGCGATCGACGGCAACACCGACGGCGACCTGTCGCTGCTGGACTACCGGCCCGAGGCGCCCGACGAGCAGAACACCGCGGACAATCTGCGGCACACCATGCTCTCGGTGGTGACCGATTCGACCTTCGATTGGGGCGACGACCGCAGTCCGAACCGGCCGTACCACGAGACGGTGATCTACGAGGCGCACGTCAAGGGCATGACCCGCACCCATCCCGCCGTTCCCGAGCACCAGCGCGGCACGTACGCCGGCCTCGCCCATCCCGCCGTGATCGAGCACCTGACCACGCTCGGCGTGACCGCGATCGAGCTGATGCCGGTGCACCAGTTCGTCCACGACGGATCGCTGCTCGCCCGGGGCCTGTGCAACTACTGGGGCTACAACACCATCGGCTTCCTCGCGCCGCACAACGCCTACTCGTCCTCCGGCACGCGCGGCGAACAGGTGACCGAGTTCAAGGCGATGGTCAAGGCCCTGCACGCGGCCGGGATCGAGGTGATCCTCGACGTCGTCTACAACCACACCGCCGAAGGCAACGAACTGGGCCCGACGCTCTCCTTCCGAGGCATCGACAATGCCTCGTACTACCGCCTGGTGGACGACGACCCGGCGCACTACTACGACACCACCGGCACCGGGAACAGCCTGCTGATGCGGCACCCGAACGTGCTTCAACTGATCATGGACTCGCTGCGCCACTGGGTCACCGAGATGCACGTGGACGGCTTCCGCTTCGATCTCGCGGCCACCCTGGCCCGGCAGTTCCACGAGGTGGACCGGCTGTCCGCGTTCTTCGACCTGGTCCAGCAGGACCCCGTGGTCAGCCGGGTCAAGCTGATCGCCGAGCCGTGGGACGTGGGCGAGGGCGGCTACCAGGTGGGCAATTTTCCGCCATTGTGGAGCGAGTGGAACGGCAAGTACCGGGACAGCGTGCGCGACTTCTGGCGCGGCACCGACGGCGTCCTGCCCGAGTTCGCGCGCCGCCTCACCGGCTCGTCGGACCTGTACACCAGCGAGCACCGACGACCGCTGGCCGGCGTCAACTTCGTCACCGCACACGACGGCTTCACCCTGCGCGACCTGGTGTCGTACAACGACAAGCACAACGAGGCCAACGGCGAGGACGGCCGCGACGGGGCCGACGACAACCGATCGTGGAACTCCGGCGTCGAGGGAGACACCGAGGACCCCGGCGTGCTCGCGCTGCGCGAGCGCCGACAGCGCAACCTGCTCACCACCCTGTTCGTCTCGCAGGGTGTGCCCATGCTCTCGCACGGCGACGAACTGGGCCGCACCCAGCACGGCAACAACAACGGGTACTGCCAGGACAACGAGACCGCGTGGATGGACTGGGACTCGGCCGCCCACCCGGCCCGACGGGACCTGCTGGAGTTCACCCGCGGCCTCGTCCGGTTGCGCGCCGCACACCCCGTGCTGCGTCGGCGGCGCTTCTTCCGCGGCGACGGCGCGGACGGCCCGGCCGACCTGCTGTGGTTGCGTCCGGACGGCAAGGAGATGACCCGAAAGGACTGGGACCGCCCGAACGCCCGCTCCGTGGTGGTCTTCCTCAACGGGGACGCGATCTCCGAACGCGACTCCTGCGGCCGCCCGATCGTGGACGACTCGTTCCTGTTCGTGCTCAACGCCCACTACGAGAGCGTCGACGTACGGGTGCCGTCCTTCGGGGACGGCGACGTGTGGCACGTCGCCGTGGACACCACCGACCCCGACGGCGCGGACGAGGTGGAGGTCAAGGCGGGCTCCGTGCGCGCGGTCGAGGCGCACAGCGTCCTCGTGTTGATCCGCCGGCGCCGCCCGGAGTGAGGAACCCGAACCCGCGGGTGCCGCTCCAGCGAGCGGCACACGCGGGCCGTTGTGCCGGTCGGTCCCGGTGCCGCGGACGGTGTGCCGATCAGTCCCGGTTCGACGGGTGGACGGTACCGGCGTAGCGGCGGGTGAGGCCGTCCGCCACCGCGACGGTGACGTCGTACCGGCCGTACGCGTCGGTCGGCCACGCCACGGTGTCCCGGTCGCGGGCGCTCACCCACTGCTCCCGGGCCGTCCCGCCGAAGTCGTTCGGCGGGATCGTGAAGCGCACGTCGGTGTCGCCGTCGTTGCTCAGTCGCAGGTCCAGCCGGGCGGCATCGGGCCGGCGTCCGTGCGGGGTGGCGCGGACCGACGGGACGGCGACGTCGCGCTGCGGGTCGCGGACCACGGTGCCGGCGAAGCGTCGGACGAAGCCGTCCGCGCCGTGCACGCTGAAGTCGTAGGCGCCGTCGGTACCGGCGGCGTCCCACACGTAGGTCGCGCTCTTGCCGGGGCCGACGGTGAGCAGGGTGCCCGCGAACGGGAGGGCGATGTTCGGGAAGACGGTGAAGTGGTAGGTCACCGTGCCCTCGTTGACCAGTGTGCAGGTCACCCGGAGCGGAACGTGACGCCCTGGCCGGACTGTTGCCCGGCCGAGGTGGTCCACAGTCCGCCCAGGCGCACGGTCGCGCTCTCGCCCGACGCCACGGCCGAGGTGGTGACGGTGCCCACGGCGAACCTGGGCCTGGGCGGCACGGGCCGCACCGCGAAGCTCGACTCGGCTCGGTAGGCCGGTGATCGATGGCCGACGCGTGAACGCACGCACGGGCGAGCGAGCTTCGCGGGAAGAGCCGGCGGAACCGATCGGAGACGCGGACCGGTCGGCTGCGCGGCGGACTCGCCGTTGTGGTGCGAACGGCGCCGCATCACCGATACCCGGCAGGCGTACCCGTCGAGTGGTGCGAGGATCGCCGCCGGCCCGGCACCGTCGCCTTCACGACGCACCATTCGATCGCCGCATCCGCGCTGTCCCTCCGTCGCCACCCCGAGTGACCTCCTCGCGCGAAGCCTGTACGCGAAGCCTGTCGTGGATCCGGGAGGACGGTCGCCCCTCGGGGTCGACCACCCCGCACCGGACACCGGCACCGAACCCGCTCCGGACACAAGGGGTGATGGATCGAAATCGCACAGCCGCCACTTCCGGGCTCGCGTGCGGGTCGGTCCTCGTCGAAGGCCGTCAAGTGTGCGACGGAGCGTTAAGGTGGGGAGCACCCCATGCGCACCGACCCGATTCGCGGCCTCGAAGCGCACATCGTCGATCCGCCCCGAACCGGTCGGGCGTTGAGGTCGGCGCGGCCATGCCACCGCCGGCGCACCGGGGCGACCCCGTCCCGGTCACCGGACCGGCACGCCGCGTGCCCTCCGGATCGGGGCCGCCCCGCCCGAGCCCGCTCCGATCGCAGTCGACGGATGACGGAAGAAGGGCCGATACAGATGCCGATGCGATGGGAACCCTTCCTCGCGGCAGTTCAGGAGCGGGGCGAATACTCCTCACCCGCGGAGGCGGAGCGAGGCATTCGGGTCGTCCTCGCGCTCCTGGGCGCACACCTGGTCGGCGGCGAGCGCACCGAACTGGCTGCCAGGCTGCCGGACACCTGTGCCCTGGTACTGCTCAACCCGCTCCCCGCGCACGAGCCGCTCAGCGCCGACCGGTTCGTCCGGGCGACCGGCGCGTGGATCGAGGGCGCCACGGACGAGACCGCGAAATGGGACGTCGGAGCGGTACTCAGCGTCGTGGCCGACGCCATCGACGACGACCTGATGAACCGCGTGCTGCTGCAATTGCCGCCGGGCTACGACCTCCTCTTCGGCCGTCCTCGACGCTGAACCGTCCCCGCGGCACCCGCGCGCGGCCGGGCGACCCGGGCCGAAGGCCGCACGCGGGTGGCGGGTGCCCGGCCGCGAGGCCGTTCGACGCCCGCGTCCGCGTCGATTCGACGCGGACGCGGGGTCAGGCCGGATCGACGCGCAGGAAGCGGGTGAGCAGTAGCCGGAGCATCGGCGCCTGCTCGCGCGGCGCGAAGCTCGGATCGGTCGCCACCCGGGCGAAGATCCCGTCGATCTGGGCCGCGATCCACGTCGCCGCGTCCTCCGCGTCCAACTCCGGGTCGATCCGCTCGGCCGCGGCGGCACGGCGCAGCAGGTCGGCGATGCCGGCCCGGAGCCGGCGGTCGTTGCGGGCCAAGAGCGCGGCGATGCCTTCGTCCCGCTGGGCCTCGGCGGCGGTGTCCAGGGTGAGGCCGGCGTACTCCGGGTCGGCGGCGAGCGCGACAACCGTTTCCATCAGCTCGAACAGCGCCCCGAGCGCGTCCTCCTCGGCGGCCAGCCGCTCCAGGAAGGCGGCCGTCTGCACGCCCTCGCTGTCGATCAGCTCCACGATGATCGCGTGCTTGCTCGGGAAGTAGTGGAAGAGGTTGCCCGGACTCATCCCGGCGCGTTTGCAGATGTCCGCGGTCCGGGTGCCGTGGAAGCCCATCTCCGCGAAGCAGGAGGCGGCGGCCTCCAGGATCTGACGTCGCCTGGCGGCGTGCTTGACGGGATCGACGGTGCGCATGGGATGCCCACCCTACCGCGCACCCTCCACAACCGACCCCGCCGACCCGGCCCCGGACTCCACCCACGCTCAGCCGACGACACCTCGTCCACGCAGCCCCAGCGATCGAGTTCGGCATACTCGACACGAATCGCGCCCACGTCCCGCTCTTCATCGACCGCCGGCGGACGAAACACACCGCGCGCCGAACATGCCCACCCCGCGCGCCCCCGCGAAGCCGAGCCGCCCGCCCCCGCCGCCGCGTCTCGGCCGCACCGGGCATCGAATGCGAGCCGGGACGAGACTCCACCGATCCACCCGCCGCTCCCGTCCACCCCGTCGCACCCGGCGGTCGCCCCGTCGACCCGCCGACCCGGCAGACCCGACCGCTGCGCGAAGTCGGTCGGCGTCGGTGCCACCATCCGCCAGGCACACACGTGCCGGTCGGTCCGGAAATCACCGCCGACCACCCGCGGATCCTCCGCGTCCTCCCGATCGTCGAGCGCGATCGCCACGTCGTCGCCAAGGCGGCGATTCACCACGATCAGGACGGCCTGTTCGACGTCGAGCCACGGGAGGTCCACCGACCCGACGACGCTCCCACACACCTCGCGAAACAGCGCCGACGATCTTTCGTCGTCGGCGAGGAGATCCAACAACCACGATTCCCGGCGCGTCTCGGCCGCATAGGCCGGGAGATGCCATGGCTCCTCGATCCAGGGCACCACCTCGCGCATCACCTCGTCCCCCGGATGCCGCCATCCGCATGCGGCGAGCAGGTCGACCATCGGTCCCGGAAGTGCCCGCCCCCGCAAGGTCCATGCGGCCGGGCCGCGTGCGCACACGTCGTCTCCGGCCGCCGCTCCGGCCCATGCGCTCTCTCGGTGTTCCACACTCGCCAACCTGGCACATCGGCAGCCGGAACGGCCAGGGAGCCGCGAAGGCGGTCGACGTAGGGTCGGCGGCCGTGGTTGCCAAGGGACTTGGGCTCACCGGCGGCGCGCGGCGCGCGGCGGTGGACCGTTTCCCGGGCGGGCGCAGTAGTCTCGGTTGGTCCGTGGGAGTGGCCTCGCGAAGGGTGAGCGCGTGACGTCGATATCGAGCAGCGACGAGGACGCGTGGCGGTTGCCGCGTCTGGACGAGGTCGAGGAGGAATCCGTCGCGGCGCGGATCGACACGAGCATCCCGCACACCGCCCGGATCTACGACTATCTGCTGGGCGGCAAAAGCAACTTCGCGGTGGACCGCGCGGCAGCCGAGCACATCCTCGCCGCGATTCCGGATCTGCCCACCACGCTGCGGCTCAACCGGCTGTTCCTCCAGCGCAGCGTCCGCTATGCCGCACGACGCGGCATCCGCCAGTTCCTGGACATCGGAACCGGCATCCCCACCGGCGGGAACACGCACGAGGCGGCCCACCAGGTCGCGCCGGACGCGCGCGTGGCGTACGTCGACAACGACCCGATCGTGCTCGTGCACGGGCGGGCACTGATGACCGGCGGCGGCCCCGGGCGAACCACCTTCACTCAGGCGGACCTTCGCGACCCGAAGGCGATCCTGACCGCGCCCGAGGTGGTCGAGGTGATCGACTTCGCGGAGCCGGTCGCCGTGATGCTGGTGGCGATCCTGCACTTCATCAAGGACGAGGAGAACCCGCACGAGATCGTCGCGACGCTGCGCGACGCGCTCGTCCCGGGCAGCATGCTCATCCTGTCGCACGCCTCCTTCGACGCCGATCCCGCGCGCGGACAGGCGGGGGCCGCGGGCTGGAAGAACGCCTCGGCCGAGATGACGATGCGCGGCTACGACCGCGTGTTGTCCTTCTTCGACGGCTTCGAGGTGGTCGAACCCCCCGGTATCCGCCCCCACTGGAACCCGGACGGCGAACCCGACGATCCCCTGGACGCGGTCGAGAACGTCTGGGGCTACGGCGGGGTGGGCATCAAGCGCTGAGCGGCTCCCGCGGATTGCCCCACCCCGCGGTCACGGGCCCGTCGTCGTCCGCGAACGCACGACGACGGGCCCGACGTACGGCCTCCGGGGCCGGTCGCCGGGCACCCGGCGACCGGCCGCCGTCAGCCGCCCACCGCCGCCGGCGGCCACGGTGCCCGCCCTGCCCACGGCGCTGCCTCCTCCAACTGCGCTGCCATCCGCAGCAGTTGCGCTTCGGCACCCATTCGGCCGGTGAGCTGGATCGCCACCGGCAGCCCCGCCTCGTCGAATCCCGCCGGCACACTCGCGGCCGGCAGTCCGGAGACGTTGAACACCGAGGTGAACCAGGTCATCTTGGCGGCGTTCGCGTACATGCTCGCCGGGTCGCTCGTGTCCAGGACGCCGAGTTCGGGGACCGGAACGCCCAACGTCGGGCTCAGCCACACGTCGTGGGCGTCGAAGAAGGGCGCGACCTCGCGGCCGGTCCGGACCACCGTCTGCAACGCCCGGACCAGGTCCTGCGCGCGCATCGCGGCCGTGCGCTCGTGCACGGCCCGGGTGAACGGTTCGATGTCGTCCTCGCGCAGCTCGCGGCCGAGTTCGACGAGCCGGTCCTCGATTTGTGTGTGGGTGGCCGCCGCCATCACCTGGCCCAGGGCCGCGCCGGTCGCCGGACCGTCCCAGACCGGTGCGCCCTCCTCGACCCGATGGCCGAGTTCGGCGAGCAACGCCGCCGTGCGCTCGACCGCGCGGACCGCCGCCGGGTGCGCGGCGACCCCGTCCACGTTGGTGGTCGAGAAGCCGACGCGCAGCCGGCCGGGCGCGGCGTCCAGCGCGCCGAGGAACGATCCGCCGGGCGGCGCCGGCAGCGCGGCGTACGGGTCGCCGGGAAGCGGACCGGCGACGACGTCGAGCAGCGCGGCCGAGTCGCGCACCGTACGGGTGACCGCGTGCGCGATGGACAGCGGGTAGGCCAGTCCGGACAGACCGTGGTCGTCGGGGACACGTCCGCGTGAGGGCTTGAGCCCGAAGAGTCCGCAGCAGGCGGCCGGGATGCGAATCGAGCCGCCCCCGTCGTTGGCGTGTGCGGCGGGCAGTATGCCGCCGGCCACGGCGGCGGCCGAACCGCCGGAGGAGCCACCGGTGGAGTGGGTGAGCCGCCAGGGGTTGTGCGAGGGGCCGTGCAGGAGCGGCTCGGTACTGGCGTTCTTGCCGAACTCGGGGGTGTTGGTCTTGCCGACGACCACCAGCCCGGCCCGACGATAGCGGGCGACCAGCGCACCGTCGTGCTCGGCGACCGCGTCGGCGAACAGGCGTGAGCCCTGTGTGCTCGGCATGCCGGCGACGTCGCAGCCGAGGTCCTTCACCGCGAACGGGACCCCGCGCAGCGGCCCGTCGGGCAACTCCCCCTCGGCCTCGGCCCGGGCCGCCTCGAACCGCGTGGACACGAACGCGCGCAGAATCGGGTCGCGCTCCGCGATCCGGGCGATCACGGCGTCCAGGATCTCGGCCGGCTTGACCTCGCCTTGGCGTACGAGACCGGCCAGCCCCACCGCGTCGTGGTCGTCCAACAGCTCATCGGGGTTCATCGCCGTGCCTCGTTTCGCTTGACTCGATCGATCAAATGCATGATGCAGTCAAGCAATAGAGATGGCAAGAACGTCGAATGGCCGCACCCCACGGTGTCCACAATCACGAATCGGGGAACGTGTCACGCCCGCCGGCGGTTGAAGCATCCGAGAACGACACGAGGAGAGTGTGACGGATGGCGGGAAACACTTCGGCTCGGCGACTGGTGGCGGGCGGTCTGGCGCTGGCCGCGGCCGGATGGGCACTGCGCGACGTACCGGCGGAGTTCGGCGGCAAGGCGGAGGGCGAACGACTCGCCCGCTTCCTGCGCTCGCCACAGTTCCGGGACGGCACGTTCCGCAACCCCGTCCCCGCCGACATGCTCGCGGCCGGCAGCGCACCGCAACTCATCGGGCAAATGCTCCGCAACCGCAGCGAGCGCCGACCCGCCGGACCCGTACCCCTGGTCACCGCCCCCACCACACTGCCGCCCACCGACGGCCTCAGCGCCATCTGGTACGGCCACGCCACCACCCTCGTCGAGATCGAGGGCCGCCGCGTGCTGTTCGACCCGGTGTGGAGCGAGCGGGTGTCTCCCTCCCAACTCGTGGGCCCACGACGGCTGCACCCGCTCCCGGTACCGCTGGCCGCGCTGCCGACGCTGGACGCCGTGGTCATCTCGCACGACCACTACGACCACCTCGACCGGGCGACGATCCTCGAACTCACCGCGACCCAGACCGCGCCGTTCCTGGTCCCCCTGGGCATCGGCGCGCACCTGGAGCGCTGGAACGTGCCCGCCTCCAGGATCATCGAGCTCGACTGGGAGGAGGACGCGGCCGTCGCCGACCTGCGCTTCACCGCCACCGCGGCCCGCCACTTCTCCGGCCGCACCCTGCGCCGCAACGACACCCTGTGGGGCTCCTGGGTCGTCGCGGGCGCCCGGCACCGGGTCTTCTACGCCGGCGACTCCGGGTACTTCGACGGCTACGCCCGCATCGGCGCGGCCCACGGCCCGTTCGACCTGACCCTGATGCCGATCGGCGCCTACAGCCCGAGCTGGCCCGACATCCACATGAACCCGGAGGAGGCGATCGCCGCCCACCTCGACCTCGGCGGCAAGGTACTGCTCCCGGTGCACTGGGCCACCTTCAACCTGGCCCTGCACCCCTGGGCCGAGCCCGTCGACCGCCTGTGGCACGAGGCCAAGGCGAAGGACGTACAACTGGCCATTCCCCGCCCCGGTGACCGCATCACCACCATCGACCCCACCCAACCGACCCCCTGGTGGACCCTCCTCACCGCCCAGACCTGACCCGCCCGGCACGAACACGGGGCAACCCTGGGCCTGTCCGACGGATCCTGGTGGGTCCGCCGGACAGGGCCCAGGCAGGGCCCGGACGGAGCGGAGGAGCAGGATCGGGTCCGAGCCGGGGGTGTCGGCCACGATCCGGGTCACCAACGTCGCGCTCGTGCGCCCCGCCCGCCCCCGGCGGAGCCGCCCGACCCCAGCGGGCCGACCGCCGACGGAAGTAGCATCGGCCGCCTGTGATCTCACCGACGGGAGAACCACATGCGGGCAATCGTGGGCGCGACCGTATCCGCCATCCTGTTGTTGGCGGCGTGCAACGACTCCGACTCCGACTCCGCCAAGGACCGAACCTCGCCCCCACCAGCGCCGTCCTCCCCGGCGGCCCCGCCGTCGACGACCGCGCAATCCTCGACTCCACCGACGGCACCGACATCCGCGACACCGACCACGTCCGCGTCGCAGACGCCATCGGCCGGCTCGGGAACACAGCCGGCCCAGGGCAAGACGACCGAGGCGGCGATCCAACGCTACGAGCAGTACCTGCACGCCCTCGGGCGTGAGGACATCACAACGGTCTGCGACGTCGCCGGTCCCGGGGCGAAGAAGGCCGAGGCCGAGGGGGCCGGCCCGTGCACCTCCAGCTTCGCGGTCGTCTTCCGAATGATCTCCGCGCCGCAGAAGAAGTCCCTGCAAAGCGCCACGGTGGACCCGAAGCGGGTCTCGGTACGCCCCTCCGACAAGGTGCTGATCCCGGCCGCGGCGATCCGGGCCTCCACCACCTTCACTTCGAGCGACATCGGCGACAGCACCCTCCAGTACCTCGGCAACGCTTGGTACATCGTCGACTGAACCAACTCCCGTAGGGTGCGTCCCGCGCCGCCGGTGTCCCCGGCGTCGGCGCGGTCCGATAGGGATATCCGCATGACGCATCCAGCGGATCGAGTGGACGACCACCGCACCGACAGCGAACTGCGGCGCCTGATCGGCGGCGCCGACGGCTCACTCACACGAGTGTTCACCGGTATCGAGCACACCGCCGGCTATCTCGCCCACACGTGGGATCCACCGGCGGGCACGGGCGGTCCCCCGGTGGTCCTGGAAGGGCACTGGGTCCGCTGCATCGGGCGGATCGGCGTGCTCGCGCTCCGCGCGGCCACACCCGCCGTCCGGCCCGAACGCCGCGAACGGCTCCTCACGTTCCTGGCGTCGTGGGCGGACACGGTCTTCGCCGATCCCGAGGCCCGCCTGCGCATCGGCCGGGTCCGCGACGGCGTCGGCGCGCGCGACGAGCGTGGTGCGACGGTCGTGGTCGGGCCGCCCTACGGCCTCCGTCTCGCCCTCGAACTGCGAGCCGGCGACGCCGAGCCACCCGGCCTGGGCACCCTGGAGGACGCGGCCGAGCCCGCGCGCGGCTGGGGCACCGCACAGCAGTTGCGCCGCCTCGTGCACCTCGTGCGCACCCGGGGTCCGATGCCGTGGGACCCCGCCGCGGTGGACGAACTGAGCCTGGCCACCGGCCTGTCCCGCCCCGGAGCCGCGCTGATCCTGGCCGGCAGCCCGGGTGACACCGGGTTGACCATGCGGGCCGCCGACCACGAACGCCGGGTCATGGCCCTCAAGGTCACCGAATGTGAGGTCGGACTCGGGGAGTTGGCATCGCTGACCGCACAGGCACAGTTGCAGCTGTTCGCGAACGTGCTGCCCGACGACCCCGCGGCACTCTGGGAGCCCACCGGCCCCCGCGACCTCGCGGGCCGCATCGCCGCCGCGTGGCAGGTCGCGTACGGAAAGCACGACCCGGTCCCGCCCGAGACCCTCACCCACGTCGGCGGCCTGGGCGCCAAGACGGCGGCGGCCGACCTGTGCGCGGCGTTCGCGCGCCCCGCCGATGAACCGATCCTGAGCACCGACCAGGACACGCCGCTGCGCGACAGTCACAACGGCGCGCACATCGCGGATCGGACGCGATCGTTCCACATCCACAACCTGATCGAGGACGTCGCGAATCTCCTCCCGGTGCTGTACGCCGAGTTGCCGGCCGGCGACCCGGTCCGGTCCGGCATCCCCGCGGTGATCACGGCCCTGCGGAACCGGCTCGAACACCCCGGCGTACTTTTGTACGCGAGCTCGAAGTTCGACGAATCCGTGATCACCATGGAGGCGTTGGAGCAACTGTTCGGAAAAACGCCCTACCACGGCCCCGAACCCTTCCAGCGCCCGTCGATCGACGACGGACTCACCGTGGCCTTCCTCAACCCGCCCCATAAACACTCGAATTGGACCCCGATTCCGACCGCCTACTTCCGACCGGCCCACCTTGGCGACGACGCACGTTCGCGGATCCTGCGCCGCGTCGACCCGGCGTCCGGAGGCATCACGGCCGTCGACCGCATCCGCAGCACCTACTTCGACGACATCGCGAAGCGAGTCGCCTCCGACGATCTCTCCCCCGGCCAGTACGAGGCGAATCCCGGTGCCTGTGCCCCCGACCTGGTCGCGCGGGTCGCCGACGAACTGGGCCTGCACGCCGACGCGGCCACGCTGTACCTGCAACTCCTGGTCTTGGAGTCGCCCACCGACGCCCACACCCGGCGCTGGAACCAATGGAGTCCGGCCCGCCACCGCAAGGCCCGCGCCGCGCTGGCCGACACCGATCTCGTCGTCCAGGACAAGCGCACCCGCGCCGGACGCACGCTCTTCCTGCCCGGCGCCTGGGTGGGGGCCACGACGAGGAAGATCCCAGCGATGGAGACCTGGAAGGCACGTCTTCTCGGCGTGACGCTCATGCCCGGAGGCCGCGTGATCACCTCCCGACCCACCGTCGAACGCACCCTGCCCGACCTGTTCGCCCACGCCTGGTCCCTGACCCGCTCCGGAGAAGGGCCTGCCTGACCGCAACCGCCACCGGATCCGGGTCGATTCGGCGGCCGAATCGGCCTCGCGGCCGGATCGGTTCGGCGGCCGGGCTGCGGATCGGTGCCACCGCGATCACCCGCGCGACATACGCCGCGCGAGCACCCGCCCACCGATCGCGAGCGCGAGTGCGACGACGATCAGCGCCGCCGCGACCGCGAAGGTGACCCGCGTCCCGGTGGGGGGGGGGGCGGCCCCGGGCCCCCCCCCCCCCCTTTTTTCCTCCCCCCCCCCCAACCCCCCCCCCCCCCCCCCCCCCCCCCCACGTCGTTCGTCGCCGACGCGACCGCGAACACCGCGCCCATCACCGACGTTCCGGTGATCAGCCCGAGATTGCGCGAAAGGTTGAGCATGCCGGACACCACGCCGCGTTGATCCGGCCGGATGTCGGCCATGACGACGGTGTTGTTCGCGGTCTGGAACACCGCGTATCCGGCGGTGACGACCACGATCGGCGCGAGGTAGCCGACGACGCCGAACCGCGCCGGAGTCACCGACAACACGACGGCGCCGCCCGCGATCCCGGTCAACCCGACGACGGTCATCCGCCGCGCGCCGAAACGGTCCGCGATCCGGCCGGCCGGCACCCCGGTCAGCGCGGCGACGACCGGTCCGACCGACAACACCAACCCCACCCGGGCATCGTCCAGTTCGAGTGTGCGGGCGAGGTAGAACGGCCCGACCACCAGCGTGGCCATCATCACCGTCGAGACGAGCGTGCTCATCGCCAGACTCGCGCTCAGCACCGGATCCCGGAACATCGCCAGGCGCAACAACGGCGCGGCGGCCCTCGCCTCGGCCCGGACGAACAGACCCACTCCGATCGCGGCGACCACCAGCAGGGCCGCGTTGAGCACGCCGAAGCTTCCGCGCCCGATCGTCATGGCGAGCGCGTAGGCGGCGAGCGACAGGGCGAGCAACAGCGTGCCCACATGGTCGAACCGTGCCCGAACCGGGCCGGATCCCGGTCGATCGGCGGGCAGGTACCGATGCGCGAGGACCAGCGTCACCACACCCAGGGGCACGGTGACGAGGAAGATCGCCCGCCACCCGGGCCCGGCGATCAACGCGCCGCCCAGGGACGGTCCGAGGGCGGTACCGATCGCGGACATCGTGCCGAGCAGCCCCATCGCGCCGCCGGTCCGCTCCCTGGGCACCGTCTCGCCCACGAACGCCATGGTCAGGGCCATCATCACGGCCGCACCGAGCCCCTGCGCGGCCCGCGCGGCGACCAGCAGCCACAGCGTGGGGGCGCTGCCGCACAACATCGAGGCCACCGTGAACAGCAGGATCCCGGACAGCAGCAGCCGGCGCCGACCGATGATGTCGCCGAGCCGTCCGACGCTGACGATCACGGTGGTGATCGCGAGGAGATAGGCCAGGACGACCCATTGCACCGCCTGGAAGGACGCGTCGAAGGAGTGCGTCAACGTCGGCAGGGCGACGTTGGCGACGCCGGCGCCCAGTGAGGACAGCAGCATGGACAGCGAGAGACCGGCCAGGGCCCATCGCACCGGGGGTGTCCGTATCGCGCCCGCGGTGGTCGTCTCGTACGGTTGCGCACTGGTTGCCTTCACCGTGAACTCCGTTTCCTGGTGGCTGCTGCGAATCCATGTGGTCGGATCACCGGCCGGGTTCGATGTGTGCGGGCCGCCACGCGGACCGGCCGGGTCCGGCCCGCGCGGGACCCGCGTGTCCGGCACGATCAGCGGGCCGGGCGCACACCCGTGAAGACCGTGCCGACGGACAGCAGGAAGGCGTCGGGCCGACGCAGAACGCCTTCCGGCGCCTCCGGGTCGAGCAGTACGTCGAGCGTCGTGCGGTCCACGTCGTCCAGGAACTCGCCGACCGTCTCCCGCACCCGGTCCAAGTGGCCGCTCAGGAAGGCCCGAGCCGGAGCACTCAGCGGAGCGGGTACGTCCAGGAGTGTGGTGAAACTGCCGACGTCGGTGAGTCCGGCACGGCCGAGCATCGCGGGCCAGTCCTCGATCACATCGGTGCTGCCCGGCAGTTCGGCGCGCATGAGCTCGAACCAGTGCTCGCCGGCGGCGTCCAGTCGGGCCTGGAGGCCGGGCTTGCCGATCCCGATGTCGCGCGGGAGGAAGCGCATCGGCAGGCCGGCCTCCGCCACGGCGAGCAGTCCGCCGGGCCGCACCACGCGGGCGAGCCCGTCCACCATCGCCTGCTGATCGCCCACATGGTGCAGGGCCATGCCGCTCCAGACCAGCTCCGCCGTGCCCGGACCGTCCGCCCCGACCCGGTCCCCGCCGACCACGTCCTCGGGCAACTGCGCGCATCGCACGGACACTCGACCGTCCAGGCCCAGTCGCTCGGCCCGCGCCCGCGCGCGATCCAGCAGCCCGGGTGCGGCGTCCACGGCGACCACCTCGGCACGCTCGAACTCCTCGGCGAACACGCAGGCCATCACGCCCGGCCCGCTGCCGATGTCCAGCACGCGCCGCACGTCCCGCGTCGGGCCGAGCAGGTCCCGCAGCCGGGCCGCCGTCCG
This sequence comes from Embleya sp. NPDC025285, assembly GCF_055558835.1. NCBI lineage: Bacteria > Bacillati > Actinomycetota > Actinomycetes > Kitasatosporales > Streptomycetaceae > Embleya > Embleya sp. NPDC025285. The sequence goes on along the minus strand of NZ_JBVHLU010000038.1, from coordinate 20,876 downwards.
GCGCAGGACCGCGAGTTGCACGTCGCCGACGGCCTCCAGGTGGGCGGCCATGCGCTCCCAGTCGATGTCGACGTCGTGGTGTCCGGATCCGGGGTCGGCACTGCCGTGTGGGTTCATGCCGAGGAGGGTGCACCCGGGGTATGGCTCCGGCAACTCTTGTTGCCAATCCCGGGACGGCGGGGTGGAATGCCCCCATGGAGAAAGCACCGCCGTACCGAACAGTCCTCGACGAGGTCGCGCCTCGGCTCAGACGCCTGCGCGCGCAACGCGGCCTCACCTTGGCCGCGCTCTCCGAGGCGACCGGCATCTCCAAGAGCACCCTGTCCCGGCTGGAGTCCGGACAGCGCCGCCCCAGCCTGGAGTTGCTGTTGCCGCTGGCCGGCGCGTACCACGTGCCCCTGGACGAGTTGGTCGGCGCTCCCGAGGTGGGCGACCCGAGGGTCCGCCTGACGCCGCGAGCGCTGCCCAGCGGTGGTACATCGGTGGCGCTGACCCGAAGTCCGGGCCCGCTCCAGGCATTCAAGATGATCATCGCCGACCGGGGCACCGAGCCGAATCTGCGCACCCACGAGGGCTACGAGTGGCTGTATGTGCTGGACGGCCGACTGCGACTGGTCCTGGCCGACCACGATCTGGTTCTCGGTCCCGGTGAGGCCGCCGAGTGGGACACCCGACTGCCGCACTGGTTCGGCAGCGCGGACGGGCGCCCGGTGGAGATCCTCAGCCTCTTCGGCCGACAGGGCGAACGCATGCACGTGCGCGCGAAACCGCGCACCTGAACACTCGCCGGCGCGCGTCCCCGACGCCCGGCAAAGGCGGGCGGTCGCGGTACCGACGGGATTCGAACCCGCGGACAGGGTCGGGCAGGCCCGCCGTACCCCCGTCAGTCGACGTGACGGGAGACCTCCGCCACGTCGATCGCAATGGGCCGCTCTGCCACGGCACCGCAACCTGCGGAACTGCGCAATCCCGCTGCGCCGACCCTAGGGCCGGGTCGGCGGCGGGGCCACCGGATTTCGCCGGACGGCGGGACGCGAGGCGGTCCCGCGTGCACCGAGCCGGGCAACGCCGGGTCCGGTGTACGGATGCGCCGTCGACCTCAGCGGCGCGGTGTCAGGAAACCGTCGAGCACGCGCCGGGTCCGGTCCCCGGCCCGGTCGTCGCCGCAGCGCAGGGCGATGTTCGCCGCCTTGAGCACCGCGTCCAGTTGGAACGCGACCAAGTCGGCGTCCGATCCGGCGAGTTCGCCCGAGTCCGCGGCGTACCGGAGTTCGCGGGCGAGCAGCGCGAGCCAGTCCCCGTGTTGCCGCAGCAGTGCGTCGCGGACCGGGCCCGGGCGGCTGTCGAACTCGGCGAGATTCGCCCCCCAGAAACAGCCGCCGGCGAACAACGGCGCCTCGGCGTAGGCGATCCAGTGCTCGATCAGGGCGCGCACCCGTGCCGCACCGTGCGGCGCGCTCGACGCGGGCCGCACGACCGCGTCCACGAACGCCTCGCCCGCCGACGCGACGGCGGCCAGTTGCAACTTCTCCTTCGACCCGAACAGGGTCGCGATGCCGCTCTTGCTCAGCCCGAGGTCTCCGGCCAGCCGACCGATGCTGAGCCCGTTGAGCCCCTCCGCCGACGCCACCTCGACGGCGTGCCGGGCGATCTCCCGTCTGGCCCGGGCGCCGCGCAGCAGCCGCTGATCGGAGGTCTCCGGGGTGACTCGATCGGAGGTGCTCGACGTCGGCTCGGCGACCGCCGTCGGCTGCTCTGGCTCGCTCATGGGTCCATCCTGCCACGCTCTTGCAGAATCCACACGAACGATCGTACGTTTACTTTGTGACCGAGACCACGCACGTCCTCACCGAAGAATCCGACCCGTTCTGCCTGTCCCCGGAGCACGCCGCACGCCTGCTCGCCGACGCGCCGTGGCGCCGCTTCGCCGTCATCGGCGACAGCCTCTCCGCCGGAGTCGGCGACCCGAGCCCGGGGTACGGCGCCCTGGGCTGGGCCGACCGGGTCGCGGGTGTTCTCCGCGACGTCCGACCCGACCTGGCCTACCTGAATCTCGCCGAGGTCGGCGCCACCACCGCCAGGACGCTGGCGACGCAGACCGGTCGCATGCTCGCCTTCGACCCCGACCTGATCCACCTGCCCAGCGGCCCCAACGACCTGTTCCACGCGACGCCCGACTTCACCACCATCGAGCGGTCCTTGCGGCGACTGTTCGAGATCGCCGCCGACACCGGTGCGCGGACGACCGTCTTCACCCTCGGCCGGGCCTTCGTGGTCCCGGGATTCCCGGACTGGCCGGACCGGGTGTGCCGGGTCAACGACATCACCCGCGAACTGGCCCGCGAACACCACGCCGTGCTCGTCGACTCCTGGGACCACCCGATCAACGACCGGCCGAATCTGCTGAGCCGGGACGGCATCCACTTCTCCACGTCGGGGCAGGCCGTGCTGGCCGCCGAGGTGATCAAGGCACTCGCCGCCACACTCGGCGATGTCCCCGCGTGAGCGCCGGCGTCCACGCGCCGACCTCGGCATCGCGCTCGCGGGAATCGCCGCGGTCCATGTGCTCCCCCGCAGCGGCCCACCGATCCCCGGAACACGGGACCGGGGGCCGCCCGGGGTCGGTCAGTGGCCGGGCAGGACGCACACCGAGTCGAGGCCCAGCACGTGGTTGAGGCGACCGAAGGCCAGCCAGGAGCCGATGGCCATGCTCAGCTCGACGATCTCGGCCTGGGTGTAGTGCGTGGTCATCCGGGCCCAGAACTCGTCGTCCAGGTTGTGGTGGTCCACCGCGTACCGCTCGGCGTACTCGGCGGCCAGCCGGGTGCGGTCGTCGAAGACGTCGGTGGTACGCCACTCGGTGACCGCGACGTCGAACCCGTCCTCGACCTTCTCCCCGTCCCGCTCGGTGCGCCAGTCCAGGCAGAAGATGCATCCGTTGATCTGCGCGATCCGAAGCCGCGCGGCCTCGAACTCGCGCAGCCCCAGCTTCGAGGCGTCGTAGACCTTCATCGAGAAGGTGGAGGCGGCGATCCCGATCTCGGGCACCATCTCCGCCCACACGTAGGCGAGCGGGTCCTTGTCCTCGGGAATGTCGATGCGCATGGTTACTTCCTTCCGAGCTTGCCGACTGCGGGACGGAGCGGAATGTCGAGCGCGTCGTAGAGCCCCGGTTCGGCGGCCACCAGCCAGTCGATGGCGCCGACGAGCCGACCGACCGCGGTGGCGTTGCCGCCCGCCGACCGGTTCGTGCCCTCGTCGGTGGCCTCGACCGTGACCTCGATCCGCGGCCGCCCCTCGATGACCACGCGGTGCGCCCCGTCCCCGTTGGGCGGGACCGGCCAGTCGGGCGCGCAGGAGGGGTGGATGCGGGTCACGTGCTCGATCACGATCCGCGGCTCGCCGCCGACGATGCCCTGCACCTCGAACCGCACCGCGCCCTGGGTCCCGGCCTCGAACTCGCCCATCGTGGTGGTCCGAACGGTCGTCTCCAGCGGTCGGCGGTCCATCGTCTCGCGAATCTCGTCCAACTCGACGCCCAACGCCCGGGCCATCAACCGGATCTGCCCACCCCACACCATGGTCGGCATCTCCGGCCACAACATCGGCGCGCCGTAGTCCATCGGCTGACCCATGCCGACCAGATTGCGGACCGAGTCCTCCTGGTCGTAGGTGGAGTAGTCGAAGATCTCCTGGCAGCGGATCGCGTCCACCGTGGTGCCCAATCCGCTGATCAGCAGCGGCAGTACGTCGTTGCCCCAGCCCGGGTCGACACCCGAGACGAACAACGACCCGCCGCCGGCGGCGATGGCCTCCAGCACCGGCTCGCGCAACTCCGCCGGGGCGTTGCGCTGGTCGTAGAGCGCGTACAGGGCGGGCGTGACCACGACGGCCCCGGCCCGGATCGCCCGGACGATGTCGGCGAGCGCCTCGTCGGGGCGGATGTCGCCGGACGCCGCGTACACCACGGCGCCCGGCCCGGCGGCCAACACCGCGTCGATGTCGTCGTCGGCCGCTACCCCCAATTCGTGGTCGAGAACCGCGAGTTCGCCCGCGTCGCGACCGACCTTGTCGGGATTGTGCACGAGAACCGCCGCGAGCTTCAGCGCCGGATGCGCCTCGACGGCGCGAATGGCCGCGCGGCCGACGTTCCCGGTACCCCAGACAACCGTGGAAATCATGCGCTGGAGGGTAGCGAGGGCCCCCTACAGTTCATAGACCCACGCAAGGAAAAGATGAACGGTTGGCCCGAACCTCCGCACGGGCTCGCCGAATCGGCGGCCTCGACGGTCGCCACGGCGTCGACCGCGAGCCGGACTCGAGGCCCCCACCGGCCCCGGCACGAACCGCGGAGGGCCGCTACGGGGCCCCTTATATGGCGGCCACGGTAGGAGCCGCAGCACGAATCGCGGCCGGACGGGAGGGAGGCTCGAAACGCCCGGTCAGCCGCCGACGTAGGCCGCAAGGTGCTCGCCGGTGAGGGTGGAACGGGCGGCGACGAGGTCGGCGGGGGTGCCCTCGAAGACGATCCGACCGCCGTCGTGGCCGGCACCGGGGCCGAGGTCGACGATCCAGTCCGCGTGCGCCATCACCGCCTGGTGGTGCTCGATGACGATCACCGACTTGCCGGAGTCGACCAGCCGGTCGAGCAGGCCGAGCAATTGCTCGACGTCGGCGAGGTGCAGGCCCGTGGTCGGCTCGTCGAGGATGTAGACCCCGCCCTTCTCGGCCATGTGGGTGGCCAGCTTGAGCCGCTGCCGCTCGCCGCCGGAGAGCGTGGTGAGCGGCTGGCCGAGGCTGAGATAGCCGAGCCCGACGTCGGCGAGCCGGCCGAGGATGGTGTGCGCGGCCGGCGTACGCGCCTCGCCGGTACCGAAGAACTCCAGGGCCTCGGCCACCGACATCGCGAGCACCTCGCTGATGTCGCGTCCGCCGAGGTGGTATTCCAGCACCGACGCGTCGAACCGCTTGCCCTCGCACTCCTCGCAGAGGGTGGCCACACCGGCCATCATCGCCAGGTCGGTGTAGGTCACGCCGATGCCGTTGCAGGTCGGGCACGCGCCCTCGGAGTTGGCGCTGAACAGCGCCGGCTTCACGTCGTTGGCCTTCGCGAACGCCTTGCGGATCGGGTCGAGCAGCCCGGTGTACGTCGCCGGGTTGCTCCGTCGCGAGCCGCGGATCGCACTCTGGTCGACCGACACCACGCCCGCGCCCTCGCCCGCCGAACCGTTGACCAGCGATCCCTGCACGAGCGAACTCTTGCCGGAGCCGGCGACGCCGGTGACGACGGCGAGCACCCCCAGCGGGATGTCGACGTCGACATCGCGCAGGTTGTGCCGCGTCGCGCCGCGAATCTCCAGCGCGCCGGTGGGCGTGCGCACCGTCTTCTTCAGGGACGCCCGGTCGTCGAAATGACGGCCGGTGACCGTACCGCCGGTCCGCAGGCCGTCGACGGTGCCCTCGAAGCAGACGGTCCCGCCCGCCGTACCGGCACCCGGGCCGAGGTCGACGATGTGGTCGGCGATCACGATCGTCTCCGGCTTGTGCTCCACGACCAGCACCGTGTTGCCCTTGTCGCGCAGCCGCAGCAGCAGGTTGTTCATCCGCTCGATGTCATGCGGGTGCATACCGATGGTGGGCTCGTCGAAGACGTAGGTGACGTCGGTGAGCGAGGAGCCGAGGTGGCGGATCATCTTGACGCGCTGCGCCTCACCGCCCGACAGCGTGCCCGAGGGCCGATCGAGTGAGAGATAGCCCAACCCGATCTCCACGAACGAGTCGAGCGTCTGGCCCAGCGTCTCCAGCAGCGGCGCCACCGACGGCTCGTCGAGACCGCGCACCCATTCGGCCAGGTCGCTGATCTGCATCGCGCACGCGTCGGCGATGTTGACCCGCTTGATCTTCGAGGACCGCGCCCCCTCGCTGAGCCGGGTGCCCTCGCACTCGGGACACGTGGTGAAGGTCACCGCACGCTCCACGAACGCCCGGATGTGCGGCTGCAGCGACTCCTTGTCCTTGGCCAGGAAGGACTTCTGGATCTTGGGGATCAGCCCCTCGTAGGTGAGGTTCACGCCCTCGACCTTCACCTTGACCGGCTCGTGGTAGAGGAAGTCCCGCATCTCCTTCTTGGTGAACTTGCGAATCGGCTTATTCGGATCCAGGAAGCCGGATTCGGCGTAGGTCCGCACGGTCCACCAACTGTCGGACTTCCAGCCGGGGATGGTGAACGCGCCGTCGGCGATCGACTTGGAGTCGTCGTAGAGCTGGGTGAGATCGATGTCGGAGACCGTGCCCCGACCCTCGCACCGCGGGCACATGCCTCCGGTGCGGTTGAAGGTCGCCTTGACCGCCTTCTTGGCACCGCGCTCGACGGTGATGGCACCACTCGCCCGGACCGAGGGGACGTTGAAGGCGTACGCGCTGGGCGGGCCGATGTGCGGCTTCCCGAGCCGGCTGAACAGGATGCGCAGCAGCGCGTTCGCGTCGGTGGCGGTGCCGACGGTGGAGCGGGCGTCGGCACCCAGTCGCTGCTGGTCGACGATGATCGCGGTCGTCAGCCCTTCGAGGACGTCGACCTCGGGCCGCGCCAACGTGGGCATGAAGCCCTGGACGAAGGCGCTGTAGGTCTCGTTGATCATCCGCTGCGACTCCGCGGCGATCGTGCCGAACACGAGCGAACTCTTGCCCGAGCCGGAGACACCCGTGAACACCGTCAGCCGGCGCTTGGGGATCTCGATGCTGACGTCCTTGAGGTTGTTCACCCGCGCACCGTGCACTCGGATCAGGTCGTGGCTGTCGGCGACGGCCGGCGCAGGCGACTGCGTGTCCGTCCTGGTGACCGGGCTCATCGTGTCTCCATCCGTTGGGCGGGGCCGCCTGCGCGGTCGGGCGTCTCGTCCACCTCGCGCCGAGCCCGGCCCGAGGGAGACGGGCGAGGTGCCGGCCTCGCCGGCAGCGTAGCGCGACCGGTGGACGGGACCGCGTGGTCATCGCGTTCGATGACCACGCGCCTCACGCTACGGTGCCGGGAACGGGCCGCGCTTCTTCGTTCCTGATCCTTCGCGGACGGATCGCACGGAGCAGCGCGGCCCGTTCCCGATACTTCGCGGACGGCTCACTGTTCGCCGAGGACCATCCACTTGTCGGTGTCGGCCATCGGTTCGAAGCCGACCTGGGCGTACACCGCGTGCGCGTCCGCGGTGGCCAGCATCAGACGCCGCAGCCCGGCCGGTTCGAGGTGGTCCCGGATGGCCGCGACCAGCGCCGTGCCCAGGCCCTTGCCGCGCACGGCCGGGTCGATGTAGACGTCGCACAGCCAGCCGAAGGTGGCCCCGTCGGTGACCACGCGGGCATAGCCGACCTGGGCCCCGGACGCCGTGTCGTAGACCCCGAAGTTGAGCGACCGTGCGATCGCCGTGTCCTGCTTCTCCCTCGGGCGGCCCATTGCCCAGTACGCGTCGAGGGACAACCAGCGGTGGATCAGCGCGGCATCGAGCCGGGTCGGATCGGTGGAGATCTCGTACCCGTCCGGAAGAAGATGTATGACCATGCCCGGATCCAACCAGCCCACCACGTCGGCCGACCACCGGATATCGGTGCGCGGCCGGCGGACGGGACCGGTGCGCCGGATCAGTGGGCCGGCACCAGGGCCGCCGCGTGGGCGCGGAGCACGGAGCCGCGATCGCGCTCGGGGCCGACCAGGCGCAGCCGCAGCAGGTGCCCCCGGCCGGGTCCCGGGGTGTCGCGCTGGAGGGTGCCGGTGACGCAGTCGAAGGTGGCCGCGTCGGTGTGCCGTACGAAGAAGGCGGGGCCTGCGACGCCGGCGAGCAGTTCGATGGCGTCGGCCAACAGGCGTGGGCTGCGGGGGCGGGCGTGCTCGACGTCGACGGCGTAGACGCCGTCCGGCAGCACCTCGGTGCCGCGCAGTCGCCAGGGCGAGCCCGGGAGGTTGCAGGCGACCCGGAGCCTGGGCAGCAGGTCCGCCGCGGGGTCCGCCGCGGTCCACCCCGGTTGGGTCGTCTGATCGGCCAGTTCGCGCAACGCGTCCCCAGGCGCCTCGTCGCCCGACGCGCCGAAGAATTCGTCCATAAATGTCACTGTAAGTCGAAGTCTCGTAACCGGCTTCTCCGGGGCTTCGGCTACGGGCCGGCCTCGAGGCTCAGCAGCGCGGACTTGATGGCGATCCCGCCCGCGTACCCGCCGAGCGTCCCGTCGCTGCGCAGCACGCGGTGGCAGGGCAGCACGATCGGCAGCGGGTTGCTCGCGCAGGCCGAACCGACCGCGCGAACCGCCTGGGGGTTGCCGACCATCCGGGCGACATCGGCGTAGCTGAAGGTGTGGCCGTAGCCGATCTCGGGGAGTCGGCGCTGCACCAGTTGCCGAAAGCCGGTGGACAGCACCAGGTCCAGATCCAGGTCGAAGGACGTCCGGGAGTGGTCGAAGTACTCGTCGAGTTGGCGGGCGGCCCGGGCCAGGCGTCCGGGAGCGCGCAGGATGCGCGGGCCGAGCCGGGCGGTCAGCGTGTCCAGGACCTTGTCGTGGTCCTCGCCGGCGAAGGCCACCCGGACCAGGCCCTTGTCGGTCGCGGCCAACAGCAGCGACCCGATGGGGGTGTCCACCGTGGTGTAGGCGACGTCCAGGAGCCCGTCCCGGGCGGCCGCCGCCACCAGCCGGTCGTGCAGTCGATCAAGCGCCTCCCGGTCGCTGCGGGCGCGGGCGAGCAGCACGGACGTGCTCGGCGCGCCGGCCGCGGGGACCGGGATGGCGGGGGTGGAGGTGGGGTTGTCGTCCGTCATCGGACCGCTCCCTTCGAAGTGGCGCTCAGCGATGTGCGCAGGGCCTTGATGCCGTCGGCCGCGGCGCGACGGGCCGCGGCCGCGCTGCCGCCGATCAATTCGGCGACGTCCCGGTAGGGCAGGCCCGCGAAGTGGTGGTAGGCGACCGCCTGCCGCTGCTTGGTCGGGAGCGCCGCGACCGCGCGCCACAGGTCGTGGTCGACCGCGTCCGGCAGACCCAGGACCGAGGCTTGTTCGGGCAGTTCGCCCATCGGGACCGCGTGCCGCGCCCGGGCTCGGACGATGTCGATCGCCTTGCGGTGCGCGATGGTCACCAGCCAGGCCCGCACGTTGGCGTCCTCGGGCAGGTCGGGGTAGGCGCGCAGCGCGGCGAGGAACGTCTCGGACCACGCGTCGTCGGCGTCGTGCGGGCTCAGCAACGCCCGGCACACGCGCAGCACGGTGTCCGCGTGCTCTCGGACCACCCGTTCGTAGGGCTGCTTCATGTCCTCGTTTCCCGTGCCCGTTCGGACGCGCTGCGGGCGCCGACCGCTCAGAACAGCCGGGCCGCCTTGGTGCTCTCGGACTCCTCCAGGTCCAACAACCGCCGCTTGCGTTCGAGTCCGCCCGCGAAGCCGGTCAACTTCCCGTCGCTGCCCACCACTCGGTGGCAGGCCACGATGATCGAGATCGGGTTGTGCCCGACCGCCTGGCCCACCGACTGGGCCAGCGCCCTGTTGCCCAACCGCTCGGCGAGCGCACCGTAGGTGGTGGTCGCACCGAAGGGGATCTCCCTGAGCATGGCCCACACCCGCTCCTGGAACGGATCGCCGTGTGTGGACAGCGGCAGGTCGAACGAGGTCCGCTCGCCGGCGAGGTACTCGGTCAACTGGGTCGCCGCCGCCGCGAGCAGGGGGTCGTCGCGGTGCTCGACCCGCGCGCCCAGGCTCTCCTCGGGCGGCATGTACCAGTGGTGCGGGAAGTACAGCCCCACGATGGCGTCCTGCGCCGCCACCACGATCAGCCCGCCGAGGGTGGTGTCGACGATCGCATGACGTGTGTTCATCGTGCTGCTCTCCTCAGTCGCGGTGTTCGTCCCGACTCTCGACCGAACAGGTCGTCCCGACAAGTAGACGCGCGTGGGCCGCCGAATGTGAGGTCGGCCCCGACAACCCGCGGTCCGGCGCGCGAGCTTTGCCGGGCGGTCGCTGTCGGCGTCCGTCGCAGCGGGTATGAGCCTGTTGGATGTCCCCATCGAGGTGAGTCGTATGTCGCCCGTACACAGCGAAGTCGAGCTCGGGGTTCTGGCCGGTCACGACGGCTCCCCCGCCGCCGAGCACGCGTTGGACTGGGCCGCGCGCGACGCCGCCGCCCGGCACGTTCCGCTGTATATCGTCACGGTTGTGCCCATCAGCGGGCTCGGTCACCGGCATCGGGTCGAGGTGCGCGAGCGGGCACACGCGCTGGTCGACACCGCCTCGGCACGCGTCCGCGAGCGGTTCGCCGGCCTGGTGGTGGAGGGTTCGGTACGCGAGGGCGACGCCGCCGAGTCGCTGCTGGCCGCCGGCGCGCGGTGCGACACCATGGTGGTGGGCAGTCGCGGTCACGGCGGGTTCGCCGGCCTGCTCCTGGGGTCGGTCTCGTTGCGCGTGTGCGCGCACACCACGTGCCCGGTGGTGGTTCTGCGCTCCGAGGCGGCCCAGGACGCGAGCGGCGTCGTGGTCGGCATCGGCGGCCCCGAGGACGAGCCCGCCGCGGAGTTCGCGGCCGAGCGGGCAGGACTGCTGGGCGGCGGCCTGCGTGCCGTGCACTCGTGGGCGCTCCCGGTGACCGGCCTGGCGCCGAGTCTGATGTTGCCGTCGATGTTCGACGTCGACACGGTCACCGCCGAACGCACCAGGATGGTCGAGCAGGTCGTCGGCCCGATCCGGCGCCGCGACCCCGAACTGCCGGTGGACACCGTGGTGATGAACGGGTCGGCCGGGCGCGACCTGGTGTGCGCGTCGATCGACGGCGCGTTGCTGGTCGTCGCCGCGCACCCCAGGCACGGGCCGCTGCCGATGCGATTGGGCCCGACCACGCACGCCGTCCTGCATCACGCGCATTGCCCGGTGGCCGTGGTCCCGGTGAACTGATCGTCCCGGTGCCAGATCCTCCGAACGCGTGGGCGGACACGGCGGCGACCCGCCGCACGCCGCGCTTTCGGTCCTGTGCAGGTTCGCGGCGAACGGCGGGTCGGCGGCTCGGGGTACGTATGTGCAGGTGATGCGGGTGTACCGGGCGCGCGGTTATCGCGACGCGTAGACGTTCTCGGCGAACGCGGCGATCTGTTCGTCGGAGAGGTGTCGCGCCAGGTCCGCCTCGCTGATCATGCCGACCAGGCGCTTGCGCGCGATCACCGGCAGTCGGCGGATCTGGTGGACCTGCATCTCGCGCAATACCTCGGCGATGTCGGCGTCGGCGTCGATCCAGCGGGGTGTGCCCTCACACAGTTCGCCGGCGGTAACCGTGGCGGGATCCCGGCCGTCCGCGACGCACTTGGTGACGATGTCGCGGTCGGTGATGATGCCGCACAACCTCTCGTTGGCGTCGCTGACCGGCAGCGAGCCCACATCGAGTTCGCGCATCAACTGCGCGGCCCGGTGCAGCGTCTCCGTCTGCGGAATCCACTGAGCGCCCTCGTGCATGATGTCTTTGGCCATGGTCATGGTGGTACCTCTCGCAGTGCCCGCCGTCGGCAGCCCGCCGACCGCAGGGCTCGGGACCGCGCCGCGGACGCCGCACGCGGTCCTTTCCATCGTCTCCGCCCTACTGCCCATCGGCCACCCGGGTGAACGGCTGCCGGCACGGCCTCGCCGCACGGGGCACTCGGACGCCTCCTTGGGTCACCGGGTGTGTGCGTGGGGTCTGGGACAGGTGGGCCGGTGGCGGACGAAAGTGCTCGGGAGATAGCCGGGTTCCCAGTCGGGGGCAGGGATTCAGGCGGTCGTCGCGGTCGATGTCCCGGCCGCGGGTCGGCGTTCGAGGAGGCGAGCGAGCGCGCCGTGGCGTGGGGAGACCAGCAGGGACAGGACGAACCCGGTGGCGGCGACCAGCGCGATGGTCGCCCCGGCGGCCACGTCGTAGTGCCGGGAGATCTCCAGACCGATCACCGCGCTGCAGACGCCCAGCACGCCCGCCAGCGCGGTGGTGCGGCGCAGCGAGTCGGTCCACAGCCGGGCCGTGGCGGCGGGCGCGACCAGCAGCGCCAGCGTGAGCATGATGCCGACCGCCGGAGTGAGCACCACGATCACCGCCTGGACGATCAGCAGGAGCAGCAGGTCCAGGGCCGTCACCGGGTGCCCGGCGGCGCGCATGCCCTCGTGGTCGAAGGCGGCGAAGGTGAGTTCCTTGGCACACAGGCCGAGCACGACCAGCACCACCAGGCCGACGCCGGCCGTGACCACGAGGTCGTGGTGGTCGGTGGTGACGATCGAACCGACCAGGAACGCGGACAGTTTGCGGTCCGAGGCCGGCCCGGCGGCCACCAGCGTGGCACCCAGGGCGAAGCCGGCGGCCAGGATCACCCCGGTCGCGCCGGACGCGGTCCGGCCCGGTCGCCGGGTCAGTCCGACGATGGCCAGGGACAGCAGCACACCCACCGCCGCGCCGCCCAGATAGATGTCGAGGCCCAGGATCGAGGCGAGCACGACGCCGGGGAAGGTGGCGTGGGTCATCGCCATGGCGTAGAAGGCGAGCCCGCGCAACACGACCTGGACGCCGACGATGCCGGCGAGCAGCCCGACCATGACCGCTTCGGCGTAGGCGCGATGGGTGTAGGTGTCGAACCAGGTCATCGGGCGCTCCCGGTCGGGCGGGGAATCGGGGACGGGGTGCGAGAGGGGGTGGGGGACGCGGTCACGGCCGGTGTGGGTACCGGTGCGGCCGGGCGTTTCGCGCGGGCCGGCAGGCGCGGGTTTCGCCGACCGGCCACGCCGACCGCCATCGCCGCGCCGAGCGCGAGCAGGTAGCCGGCCACCAGGGTCAATACGACGGTGGGTCCGGCGGGCAGCGCCAGGTCGTGGTCGATCGAGGCGGTGTAGCTGACGGTCAGGCCGACGTACCCGGACAGTACGGCCGAACCGACGGCGATCGCCACGATCGGGCCCAGCCGACCGCCCAGCGTGCGGCCGATGGTGGCCGGGACCACCAGCAGGGCCAGGACCAGGGCGGTGCCGATGGTGCGTACGGCGGCGACCACGGTCAGCGCGATCACCAGGTTCAGCGCCAGGTCCAGCGCGCCGACGCGGTATCCCGCCGCGCGAGCGGCCTCCGGGTCGAAGCTGCGCAGGAACAGTTGCCGACCCAGCGCGGCGAGCGTGATCAGGCACAGCAGCGCGACCACCGCGGTCTCGATGATCCGCGTGCGGGAGGTGTACAGGATCTGGCCGAACAGGAAGGTCTGGAAGTCGGCGGTGTAGGAGCGGCTGCGCGAGACGACCACCACGCCGACCGAGAACATCGCGGTCAGCACGATGGCCAGCGCGGCGTCGTCGCTGGTGCGCCGGTTGCGGGTGAGCAGCGTCAACCCGACGGCGGTGACGCCGGCCGCGACCGACGCGCCCGGGAGGACCCCGTCGACGCCCTGGAGGGCGAAGCCGATCGCGACGCCGGGAAATACCGTGTGGGTGAGCGCGTCGGCGACGAACTCCAGTCGGCGCAGCGCGACGAACGCGCCGACGACGCCGCACAGGACGCCCAGGATGGTCAGTTCGATCAGGGCGCGGGTCAGATAGGGGACTCGAAAGGGCTCCAGGAGCAGGGTGGTGTCCATGCTCGGCCTCAGCCCGGGGTGACGACGAGTCGGCCGGCGTCGAGTTCGAGGACCCGGCCGCCGTAGCAGGCGCACAACAGTTCCGGGGTGAGTGCGGACTCGGTGCTGCCGAAGGCGAATTGGCGGCGGTTGACCAGGCACGTCTGCTCGCACAGGCGTTGCGCGACGGCGAGGTCGTGGGTGCTGACCAGGACGGCGGTACCGGCTTCCTTGGCGTCGACGAGAGCGCTGATCAGTGCCTCCTGACTGACCGCGTCGACCCCGTTGAACGGCTCGTCCAGCACCAGGATCGGCGGTTGCGCGGACAACGCGCGGGCCAGCAGCACACGTTGGCGCTGGCCGCCGGACAGGGTGCCGAACCGGGCGTTCGCCCGGTCGGCGAGCCCGACCAGGGCCAGTGCCCGGTCGGCTGCGTCCCGGTCCCGGCGGCCGGGGCGGCGCAGTCGGCCGATCAGGCGATAGCGGCCCATCAGGACCACCTGCCGTACGGTGACCGGGAATTCCGGGTCCAGGCTCGCCGCCTGCGGTACGTAGCCGACGTACGCGCGGGCCGCGGCCGGGCGCCGGCCGGCCACGGTGACCGTGCCGGCGACCACCGGGACCAGGCCCAGGACGGCCTTGATCAGCGTGGACTTGCCGCCGCCGTTGGGGCCGACCAGGGCCACCGCCTGGCCGGCCGGAACCCGGCCGTCGACCTTCGCGAGGGCGGGGGTGCGGTCGTAGGCCATGGTGGCGTCCAAGAAGCGGACCGGATCCGGTGCGGCCTCGGTGCCGTCGGTCATCGCTCAGCCCCGCAGCGCGGCGACGATGGTGTCGGTGTTGTGCGCCTCGGAGTCGAGGTAGGTCGCGCCGGCGGAGCCGGGGGCGCCGAGCGAATCGGCGTAGAGCGAGTCGTCGCCGGCGATCACCTTGACGCCCGCCTCCCGGGCGATGGTCTCGGCGGTCTTGGCCGGCAGCGCGCTCTCGGCGAAGACGGCCTTGGTGCCGGTGGCCTTGATCCTGGCGACGACGTCGTCGATGCGGCTGCCGGAGAGTTCGGCCTGGTCGTCGAAGCCGGGGATGATCGAGCCGACGAACTCCAGCCGGTAGCGGTCGACGTAGTAGCCCAGCGCGTCATGGTTGGTGACCAGCTTGCGAGCGGCCGCCGGGATCGTGTCGAGCTTGGCCCGGGTGTCCGCGTCGAGCGCGTCGAGCTTGGCGCCGTAGCCGGCGAGGTTGTTCTCGTACACCTTCGCGTTGACGCCGTCGGCGGTGGTCAGCGCCTTGGCGATGTTGGTCACCATCACCTTGGCGTTGAGCGGGTTGTGCCAGATGTGCGGGTCGTACTCGCCGTGCTCGTGCTCGTGCTCGTGGTCGTGGTCCTCGTCCGACTCGCCCTTGCGCAGGGGTACGCCGACCGAGGTGTCCACGACCGGGCCCTTGAAGCCGGCGGCCTGGATCGCCTTGGGCAGCCACGCCTTCTCCATGTCGACGCCGTTCTCCACGACCAGCTTGGCGCCGCGGATCGCGTTCAGGTCCGCGGGGGTCGCCTCGTACTCGTGGGCACTCGCGTTGGCCTTGATCAACTGGGTCACCTCGACCCGGTCGCCGCCGATGTTGCGCACGAAGTCGGCGACCTGCGTCGTGGTCGCCACCACCTTGATCCGGGGTCCGGAACCGGCGGCCGGCGAGCCGGCGGCCGCGGCCGGACCGGCGGCCCCGACCTGGTTCCCGTTCTTCCCGTCCTTGTCGTCCTTGTCGTCGGAACCGCACGCGGCGAGGGTTCCGGCGGTCAGGGCCGTTGCGGCGAAGGCGAAGACCGCGCGGGTGGATATACGCATGAGAGCTCTTTCCGGGCAGGGGTGTGTCGACGCGTCGATCGGCGGGCCGACTCGACCATTCGATAATGAAAACCATAATCAGTTACGGATGGGGTGTCCACACCGGGTCCGCGCCCGGGCCGATGGTCTGCCGCCCGTGCCGAGAACGCCGGTGTCCCCCGGCATGGCCATGCCGGGGGACACCGATGCGGGGCGCGGACGCGTACGGCTATTGCCTGGACGCCGGGGATTCCGCGTCCGGGCTGTGCTCCGGCACGGCCTCCCGATCGGCGGCGGCGCGATCGGTGCCGGGGGGATCGCAGGCGGCGGGTCCGGCGGCACCCCGGCTCGAAGCGGCGGCGGGCGGTGGGGTGTCCGTGCCGGCCGCACCGGCGGCGGAGCGGGCGGCTTCGGCGCGCACGAGGGCGCTCAGGAGCAGGTAGGCATCAATGGGCATGGTGGGATCTCCCGGGTTCGCGAGGCTGAGGAATCGAACGCGGCACGCCGGACACGCCACTCGCCCGATTCGGCGGCGGCGCGGCGGCGGTGACCTCTCAGCAGCGCAGGACGACGGTCCGCGAAGGGGTTCGCCCGAGGGTGTTCGTGGCCGTGCGGGCGCAGCCCTCGCCGATCTCGGCCGGGTCGGCGATTCGGGATCCGAGGACGTCGGTGAGGGCGGGAGCCGAGGCGGCCGGAACGTGGTGGCGCGGCCGGGCCGTGGCCGGCGTACACGCGCCGCCGACCGCCGGACCGTGCCGACCGCCGGTGTCGCCCGCCGGCGCGGCATCGCGCGCCGAGTGCCCGTCGTGCTCGTCGGGCGCGCCACCGGACGCGGCGGCGGGCACGTCGCCGACAAGGGAGAAGGCGATGCGATCGGCGGTCTCGACCGAGCATCGATCCGGGATCGGCGCGGCGCGGGGTCCGACGCCGGGGACATGGGTGGCGTGCAGCAGGGCCATCAGGGCGATCAACACGATCACGCGGAACACGCCGTGCCGGGCGGGGGCACCCCCGGCCGCGACCTGCGCCATCCTGACCTCCCTCGGAACCGCTCTCCGAGAGAACCTCCGAATCCGGCCGGCGGCACGGCGACGAGGCCGAGAACTCCGCGATTTCACCCGATCCGGCGAATCCGCGTCGGCCGCGGGGCGGATGGTCCGCATGGACCATTCATCCGCTTGGCCGATAACGTCCGCACATGGACGACACCGCCGCACCCCACAGACCCGCGCTGCGCAAGGATGCCGCGCGCAATCGGCGCCGAATCATGGACGCCGCACGGGAGCTGGTGCGCGGCGGCAGGCCGCCGCAACTGAACGCGGTCGCGCTGGCCGCCGACGTCGGGGTCGGCACCGTGTACCGACACTTCCCCACGCCCGAGACCCTGCTCGAGGCGCTGGCCGCCGACCGGTTCGCCGAGTTGATCCAACAGGCCCATCGAGCCGCCGACCTGCCGGACGCGCGGCAGGCCCTGCGCGTCTTCCTCAAGGCCGTACTCACCGCGTGTGTCCAGGACGAGGCGTTCGCC
This sequence comes from Embleya sp. NPDC025285, assembly GCF_055558835.1. Taxonomy (NCBI): domain Bacteria; kingdom Bacillati; phylum Actinomycetota; class Actinomycetes; order Kitasatosporales; family Streptomycetaceae; genus Embleya; species Embleya sp. NPDC025285. The sequence goes on along the minus strand of NZ_JBVHLU010000038.1, from coordinate 3,962 downwards.
GCGGCGGCCTTCGGCCCCGACGCGGCCACGCCGGAGACCGGGCAGCTCCGCGAGCACCTGCAGCGCGCGACCGCGGACCTGCTGGCACGCGCCGCCGCCGTCGAGACCCTGCGCCCGTCGCTGGGTCCGGGCGACCTCCTGCTGCTGTTGTGCGGACTCGGGTTCGCGGTACACCGCTCCCCCGACCGAACCGACCCCACCCTGCCCGACCGCTACCTCGACGCCCTGCTCGCGGGCACCCTCATCGCGACCGCGGAGACCACGTGTGATCCGCCGAGCTACGCGCGTCCGGCTGCCGAGACGGGGCCGGATCTCGCCGGGTGACACGCCTGTCGGCGCTGCCGGTTGCCGGGGTTGGGCGGGGGTGCGGGCTTACCGTGGCGGAGTGGACGAACGATATGCCCGGTATGCACCGGGTCGACGCGCGGTGTTGCTCGGAATCGCGGGAACGGCGATCGGCTGCTCTTCGTCCGGCGGACGGCGCGCGTCGCCGTCACCATCGCCCACCGGCGGACCGGCCTCCGCGAACGGGTCCGCCTCGTCGAGTGCCGCCGCGACCGCGACGGGTGCCGCGCCCGGACTTCCGGTGGTCACCGCGTGGGCTCCCAACCCGGGTGACGTGCAGCCGGAGGTGAAGCGACGCGCGGTCGACGCGGTGTCCGCGCTCGGCGCGTGGCCGCCGGGCGAACCGGGACTCGCCGCGGCCCGTGCGCGGCTCGCCGCGCTGGGGTTCGCCCCCGAACTCGCCGACCAGGCCGGACCACTGCTCGTGGACGCGCCCGAGGCAGTGCTCGAGGTGGTCGACGCGCAGTACGGCGGCATCCTGGACACCACCGCGAGCGTGCTCGTCGCCTGTCGTCGGTGGACACGCGCCGCCGACGGAGCGGTGAGGGCGGACGGGTCGACCGTGGACGTGCGACTGAGCCGGGCCACACCCCGGTGGACGGTCACCGCGCTGCATCCCTCGGATCCCGGACCGGCCGCCGCGACCGTTTCCGCACAGGCGACCCGCGTGCTCGCCGACTCGCGCATCGTCCTGCCGCCCGCCGCCGCCGACGACGTACGGGCCGGCACCGTGCACGCGTCGGTGCTCACCGCGTTGGAGACGTTGGCCGTCGACCACACCATCGACGTCACGGTACTGCGCTCGGGCCACCCGATCGACGTGTTCGGCACCACCCGCCCCAGCGACCACCCGAAGGGTCGCGCCGTCGACGTATGGGGCATCGACGGCCGCCCCGTCGTGGACCCGGCCACGCCCCGCGCGCTCGTCGAGAGCTTCATGCGGGCCGGCGCGGCGGCCGGCTCCTACAACGTGGGCGGCCCGTACGCACTCCCCGGCGCCACGTTCTTCACCGACCCGACCCACCACGACCACGTGCACCTGGGGTTCACCACCTGAACCTGCGCCGATCGCCCGGAGCCGGCGCACGCCAGGGGCGAAACGTCACGCGAGACGGCCGCCGCCCGGGTGGATCGGCTCGCGGCGGTCCGACTTCCTCGACACGGCCCGACGTGGTCCGACCGGCTCGAAAGGGCCCGCCCGGCTGAGTTCGATCCGCCGACCGGCCGGGCGCGGCGTATTATAGCCCTTGAACGGAATGCTGCCGGCGCCCCCGGGATCCCGAGCCGCGGCCGACACCTCGCGCTCGTGCGACAGGCGGCCCTTCGTGTCCTGGCGCGACCCAGGGTGACACGGAGGCCGGTCCCCGGTGCGTTCGGCGAAGCCGATCGTCGGGTGCGCGCACCCGCGGTCGGGTGGTGCGACGGAGGAGCCATGCTGAGCAGTGGCGAATCGACGATGGTGGAGCCGGAGGCGCTGCAGTGCGCCCTTTTCGGTGTGCGATTTCCGGCCCGGCCGGAAGCCCTGACGGCGGCGGCGACCGTCAACGGGGCGGAGGTCCGGGTCACCCGGGCCTTGGCGGCGTTGCCGGAGCGCCCGTACGAGGGGCCGAATCAGGTCTGCATGGCCCTGTGCGGGCGGCAGGCGGGAATGGACCGCGGCCTGTGACCGACCAGCGCCGTACGACGAAGACGGCGACCACGACCGCACTCGCCCGCCACGGCGTTCTGCCGAGCGCTTGATCGAGCGACCGGGTGATCGAGCGCGCGATCGAGTGAGCGCACACCCGACGCCGTGGCGCGAGGGGTCGCTTCGGGCCCGGCGGACCGCCGACTTCAACGCCGTACGGTAGCGGGTGCCTCCACCTCCAGGTAGCGCCGACCGCCCTTGCCCCGATACTCCAGCACCACCCAGCCCAGTCCGCCCAACACGCGCGCACAGCCGCGCAGCGCCGATTCCGCCTCGTGGCCCGCGCCGCTTCCGCGCGGACCCGGCCACTCCACCCGGACCACCCTCGGATGCTCCGTCGCGGTGACGAGGTATCCGGTCGCCGCCCGCTCGCCGTGTTCGTCCACCGCCGACGGCGGCACCCCGGCGGCCTGCAACGCCAGTGCGATCGCGCGCACCATCCGGACCCGCTCCCACTCGGCGGGCACCGCGCGCGGATCCACGACCGACGTGTTCACCACCTCACGAATCCGCAACAGCGCCTCGAACGCGTCCCGAACCGCGCCGGCCCGCTCCTCGTGCGACGCGGCGGCTCCGCCGGGCCCGTCGGCCCCGGCCGGCCGTACCTCCGCCCCGGTCGCCGGCTCGAAGCCCCCGGTCGCACCCGCCTCGGATCCCGTCACCGCTCCCCCATCCGCTTCACCCGCCACGTCCTACAGCCAACCCCGCTCGAACGCGTAGCCGGCCGCCGCGTGCCGGCTCGGCTCGCCGACCTTGATCATCGCCGAGGACGGGTGGTTGCGGACAGTACCGGCCGCCAGGTACACCCGGGCGGCGATCTCGCGCACGCTCAGCCCCTCGCGGGTGGCAAGCCCAACATCACGACGTGCAACAGCAGTTCCCTCACCGGAGTGGGCATCCAGACGGCCGGCAAGGTCTTCTACGGCGGCCTGCTGCTCCGGACGAGTGGCACCGACTACCCGAAGGTACGGCGGCAGACCCTGCTCGCCGCCAAGGCCCTCGACCCCACATGCGCGCTGTTCAAGAAGACCGGGAACGCCTGGAACGCGGTCGCCGTGCCGTCGACGGCCGGCGACTCGAACTGCCCCTGACCCCATGCGCGGGCACCCCCGTGCCGCCTCGGCGGCCGGGTGGACGCCCGCGCGCTCGGCATGTCGGGTCGGGTGAATTTAGCCAGTATTTGCTGGCCTTCCCGGATCCCTTCGCTCGGGACCCCTGTCCGTGTGAGTGTTTCGCTCGCTCGGGCACGAACCCCGGCGTGCACGGTCGACCGCGGCGCTCACAAGGCGCGCGGACAAGCCGGATTCGTGGTCGAGGTCTGCCTTTCCACTCAAGGAGCCTCGATGAATCGAAGAATAACCACGGCCGGGACCGTCCTGGCCATGCTCACCGGTCTCACGGTGAGCGCGACGTCCCAGTCGGCCTCGGCCGACCCGGCGCCTCCCCCCGGCGCACAGTCCCTGGCGATCTCCGCCGCCGACCGAGCCGCGGCCAGCGGCCTCGACACCCTCGCCAAGGGTCCCGACGAGCAGTACGAACGGCAGTCGGTCACCCCGTGGGTCAACGACCTGTACTCGGTCGCCTACCAGCGCACCTACCGGGGCATTCCGGTGGTCGGCGGCGACGCGGTGGTGCTCGCCGACGGCCAGGGCCGGGTCCGCGCGACCCAGTCCGCCACCGACGCCCGCATCGCCGTGCAGATCCACCCCACGGTGGCGGCAGGCGCGGCCGAGGCCACGTCCAAGACCAAGCTCGCGTCCGTGGACAAGGTCGAATCGCACCGCCTGGTCGTCCGGGTCAAGGACGGCAAGAGCGCGTTGGCCTGGGAGACCGTGCTGATCGGTCGTACCGCGACCGCGCCCAGCAGGCTGCACGTCTTCGTCGATGCGAGCACGGGCACGGTGCTCGACACCGTCGACGACGTGAAGGC
>NZ_JBVHLU010000037.1:40041-88441 GCF_055558835.1 Embleya sp. NPDC025285 | reverse complement strand
AGCCCCGCGCCACGACCCCGGAAAGACCGTGAAACGAGCCGAATCCATCACCGAACACATGCGCGCGAAACAGCAGTTGGGTTAAACACCAAGCTGAGGTCGGGCAACCTGCTCGGCCGACCCGCCGTGGCGTTTGCAGAGAACCATTTGCAGAGACTTCTTTGCCAAGAGTCCTTTGCAGAGAAGTCTCTGCATATTAGAGTCGAGCCATGCCCAATCCACTTCCGCGGATGGACGCCCGCAGCCTGCGTGGCCTGGCCCACCCGCTACGCATGCGCATCGTCGAACTTCTCAAGCTGGACGGCCCCGCGACCGCCACCCGGCTCGCCGCGCGACTCGGCGAGAGCACCGGCACGGTCAGTTGGCACCTGCGCACCCTGGCCGAGCACGGCTTCATCGAGGACGACCCGGACCGCGGCACCAAGCGCGAGCGCTGGTGGCGGGCCGTCTACAACCCGCGCCAGCTCAACACCAGCGACTTCCGGGACGACCCGGAGACGAGCGGCGCGCTGGCGGTCTACGAGGACGAGGCCCTGCGGCAGCAGGCCGACCGCATGGTGGCCACGTACGCCGACGCCCAGGAGATGGGCCCGGAATGGGTGCGGGCCCGAGCCGTCTCGGACTGGAGCGGCGCGCGCCTGACGGCCGATCAGATGGCCGAGCTCAACGATCGTGTGGTCGCGCTCGTGAGCGAGTACACGCAAGCACCGGAGCAGCCCGGCGCGATCACGGTGGTGCTGCAGTACCAGGCCCTTCCGCGCCGATCCCAGGAACCGACATGAGTGGACTGCTGCGCCGACACCGCGACTTCCGACTGTTGTGGTTCGGTGAGACCGCGGGCAAGTTCGGCGCCTCGGTCACCAGCGTCTCGATGCCGCTGATCGCGGTCTCCACGCTGGACGCGAGCACGTTCCAGGTCGGCCTCCTCAGCGCGGCGGCCTGGTTGCCGTGGCTGCTGATCGGGCTGCCGGTGGGCGTGTGGGTGGACCGAATAGCGCGACGTCCGATCATGCTCGGCGCCGCGGCGGCGTCCTGCGCGCTGTTCCTGGCGGTTCCACTGGCGCACTTCGCGGGGTTGTCGAGTGTCGGCCTGCTGCTGGCGATCACGCTCGCGACCGGGGTGTCCGCGGTCTTCTTCCAGACCGCGTACACCGCCTACCTGCCGAGCCTGCTGGGGCCCGCCGACCAAGCCGAGGGCAACAGCAAGTTGCACGGCAGCGCGTCCGCCGCGCAGATCGCGGGGGTCGGTGCGGGCGGCCTGATCGCGCAACTGGTGGGCGCGGTCAACGGGATGTTCGTCAACGCGGGCACGTTCCTGACCTCGTTCACGTGTCTGCTGGGCATCCGGCACCGCGAACCGCCGCACGAGCCGGGCGGGATGGCCGGAGCGGCCGGGGCGGCCGACTCGGGGACCGGACGTTCGCTGGTGCGCGAGATCGGCGAGGGCCTGCGGTTGGTCGCGCACGACCGGTGGTTGCGTACGTTCGCGCTGTTCGGTGGCGCGTCCAATCTCGGCCTGGTCGGGCTGCAATCGATCCAAGTGGTCTTCCTGGTCCGGACCGTGGGGGTCAGCCCCGGCGTGGTCGGCGGCCTGATCGCGATCGGTTCGCTCGGGGGCGTCGCGGGGGCGTTCGTCGGGCGCCGGGTCGCGGCGCGGATCGGCACCGCGCGGGCCACGATCGTGTTCGAGTTGGGCCTGCCGGTGCTTGTCCTGCTGGTGCCGCTGACCGGTGGGGGCGTACGGCTCGTGCTGTTCATGGTGGGCAACTTCGCGATGGTGGCCGGCGTCGTGGCGGGCAACGTGATCAAGGCGGGCTTCCAACAGCGCTACTGCCCGCCGCGGTTGCTGGGTCGGATGACCGCGAGCATGCAGTTCGTCAACTACGGCACGATCCCGCTGGGCGCGGTCCTGGCCGGCACCCTGGGCTCGACGATCGGGGTCCGTCCCACGGTCTGGGTGATGGCGGCGGCGATCCCGGCCGCGGCCCTGATCCTGTTCTTCTCGCCGATGGCCCACCAGCGTGATCTGCCCACGGCCAGGGAGGACGACGTCGACACGCGCGTGGCGCAGCGGGTCGCGTGAGATCGCGCGTCGGTCCGGAACGCCGCGCCGGTCCCGAGTCCCAGGTGGGACTCGGGACCGGCGTGTGCGTCCGTCGTGTCAGCGGCAGCGGCAGCGGCAGTGGTAGGGCGGGGCGGGGCGGGGATCAGGCTGTTGCCCCCGCGCCACGGGCCGGGCGGGGGCGGCGGTGGGACGCGGGTCGGGGGTGGCATCCGGGGACTGCGTCGGCGAGGTGCGCTTGTCCGGCTTCGGCGATCCTGCGCCTGCGCTCGGCGACTTCTCGGGGCGTCATCAGGTACGGAGGGACGACCGTCGCCGAGTCCTGCACGGGCGGGCCGTCGTCGGTGACGGGGGAAAGGGCGGGCGGTACGAAGGTGCGCCACTGGGGGTGGGTCTGCGGCTTCGGGTTGGCGGGACGGCTCGGTCGGGGGCGCGTCGGTGCGGTGGGTCGGGCGGGCTGCCCGTCCGGCTTCGGCGGGGTGCGTCGTAGGCGCAGCCATCCGAAGACGGCAGCGATAAAGTGGGTCACGTCGTCAGCTCCTCTTAAGCTGTCGGCCGATCCCGGGACCGTTCCAGCGGTCGCCGGGGCTTCTTTCATGTGTGGGTCACGACGGGGTCGTCACCGATTGAGCAGAGACATCCAACGCGCCACGTGCTCCGGACTGTCGGCGCACTCGGCGGTTGCCCCGGCCACGTAAGCGCGGATGCCTGCTCGGCTTGCCATCCGCCACGCCGGGAACCGAGTCAGCCACGCGCGTGCCTGCGCCGGGTCGTGTCCGCTGAAGAGCAGCCACATGTACAGACCGGCGTACTCCGCCCACGCGGGACCGAGCACGGCGCGGCCCCAATCGACCAGCACGGCTTGCGTGTCGTATCCGGCGTATCGAAGCATCACGTTCGACGGCACAAGGTCGTTGTGAAGCAAGTGGGTGCCGGACAACAACGATCGTTCGTCCCGGTTCAGGTGTTCCGCCCACTGGTCGGCGAGCGTCGGCAGCGCAAGGCCGTGCGGCGGGCGGATCCGTTGAACCGCCCGCAGCGTCGCCGACAGGTATCCGAGGTCCTTGTGGCCAGGGGACAGGTCCGCATTTCCGCCGGCCACATAGCCGAAGAGGAGAAGCGTCCATCCGTCCTCGGAGACACGCCCGAGCAACGGCGCGGCGTACCTGGCCACGAGTGGGGCGAGCAGGGTCTCTCGCCGGTACTGCTCGATCGTGGCGGTGTCGTGGTCGGGTGCGGCCTTTGCGAACACCCGTCCGGTGCCGGTGATGAGCGCGCCTGTGAACGGTGCGTCGCTGTGCCAGGTGGTGATGCGCTCGGACTCGAGTACCGGCCCCGTGACCGACTCGACGGAGGACCGCAGCCCCTCGGGCAGTTCGGACCATGTGTAGCGCTTGCTCATCGCGGCCTTTCGGTGGTCACGGGGTCGATGCTGTCCTACTTCTTGGTGCGTACCGCGGTGCAGTGCTTGCACCTGTCGGCGTGGTTGTAGTGCCACCACTCGTGGGCGCAGTTCGGGTCGCCGCCGGTGATCTCGTACTCGTCGTTTGCCATGTGCCCTGCCTTTCGTGTTGGTAACGCTCGGATGGTGCGAACCCCGCCCGGTGTCCTTCCCCGAGCCACCGGGCGGAGCGAACATGAGTGTCAACGTGGCGACTTGACCCGGTACAACTCGGAGCCCTTCAGCAGGTACGGCATGCCGGTCGGCGGACACACCATGACCACTTGGTCGTTGTCGAGCCCGGCGGAGTCCTCGGCCCTTTCGACGCATCCGGCGGGGTGGGCGTCGTGGTCGAGCCCGGGACGCGGTGCGACCCAGTCGCCGACGGAGTGGCGCAAGGGTTCGGGCTGTTCTCGCGGGGGCAACTCCCGTGCCACGACGATCGGCACGGCTTCCCCGTCCACACCGACCACGAACCCCGCCCCACGGCTCACGACAACCGCCCACGAGGTGCACCCCGAACGACCAACCGGGGATACCGAGCACGAACCCGACGGATGATCCACCGCCGAATGGCGTACTGATCCACGCTCAACGTCCGCACCCCACCGGGCGGATGCATCGATTTCGTCATGCCACTCCCTTGCAAGACCACGCGCCCCGGCGCCGGGACCACGCGCGACCGAGACCGACGCCGGGGCAGTTCAAGGCGCGACGGATCGGCCGCGCGACGGGGCGCGGCCGACTCCCAAGATCACCAGTGTGTGTCGGTGATGTCGCTGTATGTAGCCTGCTCTGGTGTGGGTGATAGTGCAAGTCCCTACTTCAGAGACCCCCATTTTGGATGAGCCGACCTTGTTGAGCCTGTCCGTCGCCCGGCAGACTGCTGCCCGAGCGGGCAAACCTTGGGAGGGTGTAGGTGACCGTCAACCGCAACCCGACCGTCCGTCAGAGACGGTTGGCGCGGACGCTGCGAGAGATCCGTGTCGGTGCAGGCAAGACGATTGCCCATGCGGCAGGCACACTTTCGTGTGCAGAGTCAAAGATCAGTCGCATCGAAGGTGGCCAGTCGGGTATCCGACTCGTCGACCTTCGTTTGCTCCTCGACTCGTACGGCGTCGATGACGCGGGTGTCCGTTCGCGCTTGGAAGAATTGTCGAGAGACAGTCGACAGCGGGGTTGGTGGAATCGCTATGCCCAGGATCTCAACCCGATGTACGCCGATTACATTGCTCTGGAAGCTGATGCGTCGGAGTTCCTGAGCGTCCAGCCTTTCTTGATTCCGGGGCTTCTGCAGACCGAGAGCTACACCCGTGCCGTCGTCAAGGCACAGATGCCGGAAGCGACAGCGGATCAAGTCGACACCCTGACGAAGGTTCGCCAAGAGCGTCGCTCGGTTCTCACTCGGCCGGACTCCCTGACGCTGTGGGTCGTGCTTTCGGAATGGGTGCTCGGTCAGGAGATCGGCGGCCAAGCGGTCATGCGAGAACAGCTGGACCATGTCATCGACATGGCCGGTGAGCCCAACGTCAACCTCCAGATCCTTCCGAAGACTTCGGAAGCTCACGCCGCCCTGTTCGGGCCGTTTGTCATTCTGACGTTCCCCGATCCCGCCGAAACCGACGTCGTCTATGTGGATGGCATGGTCAGTACCATCTACATCGAAGAGCCTGACGAAGTTGTCAAGTATTCCGCGCTGGCCCGCCGCGTGGTTGCGGACGCACATTCGTATAAGAAGTCGCTCGCGCTGATAAAGCGCACCGTCAATGAAATGGGGCCCAAATGACCGAGGATATTCGGATAGCGACCTCCGCTCTCGCTTGGAGGAAATCCTCGTACTCCGGCGCGCAAAGCGAATGCGTGGAGGTGGCGCCATACACGGCGGGTGCTGCCGTGCGTGATAGAAATTACCCGAGTGTGGGGAACCTGATAATCAACGAGACATCCTGGTCGGCTCTGACTGCCTCTCTGCGCGCCTGATTCGCGCTTTGGGTGCCCCTTCGCCTTGGCCACGCGTGACGGAGGTCCGCTCCCCGCCCGCCCGACCGATGACTCAATCGGCGACGGCCTGGAGCGCAACTACGAGCGAGGGCCGATCGGTCGGGAGGGCGAGACGTCGAACGGCAGGTCTCGGTGGAAGACGGCCATCGGCTGGTCGGGGCCGTTGTAGTCGTCGACGATCTTTGCTTCGAAGCCGAGGCTGCGATGGAAGGCGATCGAGCCGGTGTTCTCGACCGACGTGATCGCCTTCAACCGCTGTGCACCCTGATGCTCGGCCGCTTCGGCGAACGCCGTATACAGGCGACGTCCGAGACCGCTTCCGCGAGCGTCGTCCCGTGTGGCGATCAGGTGCACGTACCCGGTGCCTTCCGGGGTGACGAACCCGAAGACGTACCCACGGATACCGTCCTCGGCTCGGGCGACCAGGCAGGTCGCACCGAACTCCTGTACCAGTGCGAGTAGATGCAGCGATCGGAGATCGCGTTTGCCCCAATAGCGGGGGTGGTCGGCCAGGACCCGGTGGTAGTCGCCCACCTCGGCCGCACCGAGCGTTCAACGGCGTGGGCCCGAGTCCGAGGCGTCGACGTGCCGGGGGTGGGCCATCGTGGAGAGGTGGGCCGCTGTCGCGCGTAGCTCCGTGATGTATGTATGGCGCTCCGTCGGGCCTACGGCATTGCGTAGGGGCCCGATTTGCAGCTCGTGCGTTGGGCGGCCCCGGGGGTCGCGGACGGGGGCGGCCAGGTAGCTCAGGGGGAGGGGTTCGTCCGAGGTCAGGTCGGCGTCCGTGTACGGGTGGGCGCTGATCGAGGCGAGTTGGGTGCGGACGCGTGCGCGGAGGGCGGTTCGGCCCGGGTGTTCGTCCAGGAGGCCCACCACGTCCCGCAGGACGGCCAGCAGTTCCGTCGAGTCGGTGCGTGGGCGCCACGCGGCGACCCCGTGGGACCGGATCGTGTCCAGGGCCGGCGCCAACTCCGGTGCGTGGGCGAGCCACGCGGCCCGTTCGGTAGCCGGCCGCCACGGCATCACCGACGCGCCCGCAGGCGGTCGCAGCGGAAGCCGGGTGCCCACCTCGATCCCCGCCGGCACCAGTCCCGGACCCGGCTCCACCACGAGGAAGACCACGTGGTCCGTACCGACCAGGGACAACGCCACCCCGCAGCCGACCCGTTCCGCGAGCCCCGCCAACACCTCCGCCGCATCGTCCGGCGGCCGAACCCGCGCGTGTACCGCGTCGGCGACCGCCAGCAGACCCGGCCCCAGCGTGTAGAGGCGATCGGCCCCACGCTGCACCCACCCCGGCGACTCCAAGGCGGCAAGCACGGCGGTCGCGGTGGACCGGTTCAGGTCCAGGCGCGCGGCCACCTCCGACACGCTCAACCCGACCGGCGCGGCGGCGGCGATCAACTCGACGACGGCCACGACCCGATCGGTGGGTGGCGAAGCAACCATGAGGACCTCTTGTCCGGGCTCGACGTCATGCCTAGAGTCAATGAATATACGTCACTTCGGCGACGAATATTCGTCAACCACTCATCGACGACAGGTGGTTGCGATGCGACGCCGAGGGCTGACCGGGGAGTCCGGATGAGCGATGTGCCCGTGGTGCGTGACTTGGACGCGCCCTTCGACATCGAGGGATACGACTTCGCCTTCGACGACATTCCGAACCCGCACGAGTTGATCGCGGCGGCTCGGGCGCGGAAGCCGTACGCGCTCGTGCCGTTTCTGGGGACGCGCGCGGTGATGTTCCTGACCCACGATCTGGTGAGTGCGGCGTTCAAGGACGAGGAGTCGTTCCCCGCGGCCGCGATCTACTCCGCGACCACCGAACCCGTGCTCGGGCACACCATCCAGTGCATGCGCGGCGCCGAGCACCGGATCAACCGCAAGCTCGTGGTGCCGGCCTTCCGCCGCAAGATCGTCACCGACCAGGTCGAGGCGATCCTGGAACCCCTGGCGCATGAACTCGTCGACCGCTTCGAGGCGCGTGGAGAGGCCGACCTGGTCACCGAGTTCACGCACGGCTACCCGGTCCAGGTGATCACCCGGCTGCTCGGGCTGCCGGTCGACGACGAGGAACGTTTCCGCCGCTGGGCCGTCGACCTGTTCCACTTCCCGATGGCGCCGGACGCGGCCGAGCGCGCGTCGCGCGAGTTCACCGAGTACGTCACGCCGATCGTCGCGCGCCGCCGGATCGACCCGGGCGACGACCTGCTCTCGACGCTGGCCGGCACCGAGGCCGAGGGCCGCCGGCTCACCGACGAGGAGATCCTGTCCTTCCTGCGGCTGCTCTTCCCGGCCGGTGCCGACACCACCTACCTGGCCCTGGGCAACGCCCTGTACGCACTGCTCACCCACCCCGAGCAGTTGGCCCGCGTGCTGGCCGACCCGGACACGGAACTGGAGTGGGCGGTCGAGGAGTCGCTGCGCTGGGAGCCGCCGGTGGGACTGCTGCCCCGGATCTGCCCCGCGCCGGTCCGCGACTGGCAGGGTCTGGGACTGGACATACCGGCGGAGACACCGCTGATCTTCGCGATCACGGCGGCGAACCGGGACCCGGCGCACTACCCGGACCCCGACGTGTTCGACATCGGCCGTCGGGTCCGGCCGACGCTCGCCTTCGGCGACGGTCCGCACGTGTGCCTGGGCACCTGGCTGGCGCTCGCCGAGATCCGGGCCGCGCTCAAGGTGCTGCTGCAACGCCTGCCGACGATGCGACTCGCCGAGCCGACCCGAATCCGGGGCCTGCTCGGCACCGCGCTCCGCGGCCCGGAGTCGCTACGGGTGCGCTTCGACCGCTGAGGCGCGCGCGGGCCCCGGACGGCGGCGGTCGGTACCCCGTCCCACCCGACCGGCGCCGCGACCTCCCCGGCCCCGCCGGGGAGAGCGTTCGTCGTGACGACGGCCGCCGACACGACGAGGTAGTCCGCCGACTACCTAAACCGCCTGCTCGGCCGGGGTTGTCGGGTCGGTTGCCGCGTCGAGGCGGGTGACGTTTTGGAGGAGGCCCCAGACGAAGTCCAGGCGGTAGGTCGCCGCACCCTCGGTGATCAAGCTCCCCCACCGACTCGGCGCCGATCCCTCCACATGGCGCAGTTGCGGGAACGCGAGGGCGACGTCGCCGATCACGAACTCCCACGGCCGCAGGTCGGCCACCGTCTCGACGGGCGGAATGCCGGCGGGATCGGCTCTGACCAGCCATTCCTGCCAGACCCGCCCGTCGGGGCCGGTGAGCACCTCGAAACGCAGCCCCGGCCACAGTGGCAACACCCACCACTGGGCGTCGGCGGTGAGATCCCCGATCCTGCGCTCGGCCCGGCCGGCCGGTTCGCCGAGCGCGGCCCGGTACGCGCGGCCCGAGCCGCCGACCGAGCGGGAGCGCACCATGCGCTGCCATTGCGCGTTGACCTCGCGCATCCGCGTGCGGGTGAACTCCAACTCGCGGACGGCGTCGGCGACCAGGTCGGGTTGGTAATCGCTCATGCGTCGCAACAACACCAGACAGAATTGATCCGGTCCCACGGTGCTCTCCGTACTCGTTCGCAGCAGACCTCGACGCTATCCACAAAGCGGACGACCATGCCGTCATTCCCCGCATTGTGATCGTCGGGCCGAACCCGAACACCTCGCAAGGTGTATTCCGGAGCCCCTGGGATCTGACGGTCCGTCAGCGCTATCGTGAACCCGAGGTCATCGGGCGGCCACCGAACCATCGGCGCCGACCCATTACATGGCAAGGGGTGGCACATGATCGTCGACTACATCCGCATGCTCGGTGGGGACCGCATCGAACATCCCGGCGGAACCCTGCTCGCCCATCTGAGCCGGGTCGAGGCACTGCTGGAGACCTGGGGCGCGCGCCCCGAACTGCGCAGCGCCGGCCAGTGCCACGCGTTCTACGGCACCGACGGCTTCGCGACCGCGCTGCTCCCGCTCGACCGCCGGGCCGAACTCGCCGGCCGGATCGGCGTGGACGCCGAGCGCATCGTGTACTTCTACGCCAGTTGCGACCGGGCCGCCAGCCACGGCACGCTCGTCGACGGCACCTTCCGGGATCGATTCACCGGCCGGACCTACCGGCCCACCGAGGCCGAGCGCCGCGACTTCGCCGAGCTCACCGCGGCCAACGAACTGGATATCGTCAAGATCGACCCGCAGGCCCACGCGCGCTGGGGTGCGGCCCTCCTCGACCTGCTCACCGGCTTCCGCCCGCTGCTCAGCGCCCCCGCGTGGGCCGAGTGCGAACGCGTGCTCGCGAACACGAAGGCCGGCAGCCGGTAGGACCGGCGACCGGATGGTAGTGATGGGGAGCCCGCCGGTCCGGCGTCGGGTCGCCGGCCCGACGGGCGAACGGTGTCGAGGGAGAATCATGCGTATCGAACGGCTCGACCATCTCGTGCTGACCGTCGCCGACATCGGCGCCACGATCGACTTCTACGCCGGAGTGCTCGGCATGAAGCCGGTGACGTTCGGCGACGACAGACACGCTCTGCGGTTCGGCGCGGGCAAGATCAACCTGCACCGGGCGGGCGCCGAGTTCGAGCCGAAGGCCCGCGCCGCCACCGCGGGCAGCGCGGACCTGTGCTTCGTCGCCGAACCCCCGCTCACCGCGATCACCGCCGACCTGCTCCGCGCCGGAGTGCCGATCGAGGAGGGGCCGGTGCGGAGGACGGGCGCGCTGGGGCCGATCGACAGCGTGTACGTGCGGGATCCGGACGGGAACCTGGTGGAGATCTCGGTGTATCCGACCGATCCGCAGGCCGGCGCGGTGGTGTGACGCCGGGATCCGGATGCCGAGACCACGTGCGGGGGATCCCGGACGGCCCGGTGTGGTTCAGCGACCTTCCGGCGTCGGGCGGTGTTCCACGTACTCGACGATCGTGCCGTCGGGGTGCCGCGCGGTGAGGCCCGCGCCGGTGGGTACGCGGCGCGGCGGCTCGGTGATCTCCGCGCCGGCCGCCGTCAGGCGTTCGAGGTAGGGGGCCAGTTCGGGAACGAGCAGGGTGCCGGTGGTGGACCGGAACCGCTCGACCGTCTCGGCCTCGCCCTCGATCAGCAGGAAGCCGCCGACCGCCGAGAGCGCGATGCCGAACTCCCGGAAGGTGAACCACATGTCGCGCTCGACGCCCTGGAGCTCCTCGTAGAACGTGGTCGCCCGCTCCAGGTCGCCGGGTTCCACGAAGACCCGCAGGAACGCGCGGGGCGTGGCGAGCGTGGACGAGTCGTTGCTGCGGCGCCACATGATGTCGGCGGCGGCGGGGTCGGGTTCGGTGGTCGGTCCGGTCGTCTGTCCGGTTGTTTGTTCGGCAGCCGGTCCGGCAGCCGATCCGGTCGTCGGTCCCGTGGTCGGTCCGGTCGTCGGTTCGGTGGTCATCGGTATCGGGGTCCCTTGGCTGTGTGCCGGGCCGATCGGCGCCGGCGGCGTTCATCGGTACGTCCACCACCCTCGCGGCGTCGCCGCGGTCGGGGCAGGCTCCGGTTCATACGGTGACCAACGGTCATAGGCTGGGCCGATGGCCACCGAGGACGAGCCGGATCGCCGGCGCGAGTTGGGCGGGTTCCTGCGCGCCCATCGCGAACTGCTCACCCCCGAAGCCGTCGGACTGCCCCGATCGCCGCGCCGCCGGACGCCGGGCCTGCGCCGCGAGGAGGTCGCGGCGCTGTCGGGGGTCGGGGTGGCCTGGTACACGTGGCTCGAACAGGGCCGGGTGGACACCTCGCGCCAGGTCCTCGAAGCGGTGTCGCGGACGCTGCGCCTGGACGCCGACGCGCGTCGGCACGTCCTGGAACTCGCCGGTTTCCACGTACCGGCCGGCCCGAGCACGACCCCGGCCGACGGCCTCCGAGCGATGGTCGAGAGCTGGCCGGCCACCCCGGCGCTGGTGCTGGACCGGGCGCTGGACGTACTGGCCTGGAACGACGCCTGGCGGGCGACCTGGCCCGACCCGCGCACGGTGCCGACCGAGCGCCGCAACCTGCTGCTCATGCTGCTGACCGATCCGGCGTACGAGCCGGGGTTCCCCGAGCGGGAGACGGTCGCGCTCGACCTGGTCCGGCACCTGCGCACCCGCCCCGACGACGCACGCGACCGCGCGATCACGGCGGACCTGCGCACCGCGCGCCCGGATCTGGCGGCGTGGTGGCACTGCCGCGCGGTGGGCGTGTTCGCGGCCCGGACCGTGCGGGTGTGGGGGCCTGCGGCGCGGGCCGACGGCGGATCGCGGGCGGCGGGTCGCGTACCCGCGCTCGCGGAGGCCGAGCGGTCCGGCGCGGTCGACGGCGGCCGGGCGGGCCGAGTTCGGGATCCGCGAGGTGTGCCGTTGCGGTTCGCGATGTCGCTGCTGGTGCCGGCGGAGGCTCCGGAGACCACGGTGCTGGTGTGCACGCCGGCGGACGTGGAGACGATCGCGTACGTGACGGGAGGGTCGACCGATACGCGACCGGTGGACGCGGCGTCGACGACTCCGGGAGCGCGCGTGGCGGCGACAGGGGCGCGGGGGTAGGCGGATCCACGGCGCCGCGCGCGGGGCGGCGGCGTTCGAGGGCGCGGTCCGGTCAGGCGTGCTCGTCACCCACTTGGCTGAGCCGGTCGTCGCCCAGCCGGTGCTGTACATCACGGAAGAGGATCGCCAGCAGACCCGCGAGCTGCGTCTGCTGATCGGGGGTGAGCCCGTCGATCAGCGCGGCCTCGCGGGTCAGCACCCGATCCACCGTCGCCTCGACCAACGCGTGCCCCGTCTCGGTCAGTTCGACCTCGACCGACCGGGCACGACCGGGCCCGGGCCGCCGCACGACCAGCCCCTCGCGTTCGGCGCGGGCGACCCGCTGCGAAACGGCGCCCGCGGTGACCAGCGAGCGTCGACCGAGTTCGCGGGTGCCCAACGTGTACGGCGGCCCACTGCGGCGCAGCACGCTGAGCAGGTCCAGCGTCGCGGTGTCCACCCCGGCCCGGGCCAGCACCCGGCGCCGGTCGTCCCCGAGCAGCTTGGCCAGGCGCCAGATCGGCGTGACGATCCCGATCGAGGACACCGGCGTCCCGGGCCGCTCCCGCTCCCACGCGGCGGCGATCTCCTCGACGCTGTGTCCGACCCGTTCGTCGCCGTCCCGGACGCTCGCCGTACCCGCCGACACGCCCGCCTCGGTGCGGGCGTCGGGCAGGTCCTCGGGATTCTCGGTTGCCATCGGGCCTCCTTCGGGTGTTACGTTCAGACCTGAATTTAGATCTAAACGAAAGACATGGAGGTCATCCTATGGCACGCAACATCCTCGTCACCGGTGGCGGCACCGGTATCGGGCTCGCGGTCGCTCGGCACTTCGCCGCACTCGGGGACGCCGTGACGATCACCGGTCGGCGGGCGGAACCGTTGGCCGTCGCCGCCGAGGAGACCGGCGCCCGGGCGCTGGTCTGCGACCACACCGACCCCGAGGCGCTGACCCGACTGGTGGCCGAACTGCCCGAGCGCATCGACGTACTGGTCAACAACGCGGGCGGCAACACCGACTTCGACCACGGCGCGACCGACGACCTGGCCGGCTTCGCCCGGGCGTTCCGGGCCAATCTGGACGCGAATCTGGTCGGCGCCGCGCTGACCACCCGGGCGGTCGAGGACCGGTTGGCCGCCGGCGGCGCGGTGATCGGCATCGGCTCGATCGCCGCCGACACCGGGTCCGGCTCCTACGGCGCGGCCAAGGCCGGACTGGCCGCCTGGAACGTCGGCCTCGCGGACGCCCTCGGCCCGCGCGACATCACCGCCAACGTGGTGTCCCCGGGCTACATCGCGGACACCGAGTTCTTCCGGGACAACCTCACCGACGAGCGGCGCGGCCGGTTGGTCGCCGCGACGTCGGTCCGGCGGGCCGGCTCGCCCGCGGACATCGTGGGCGCCGTCGCGTTCCTCGCCTCACCCGCCGCCAGGCACGTCACGGGCCAGGTGTTGAACGTCAACGGCGGTGCGTACAAGAGCCGTTGAAGTCGGCGGTCCTTGGTCGTGGGCGACGGACGACGTGCCGCGCCCGCGATCCCGCCGAGCGCCCCGACCGTGCCGGGCGAGCCTTGAGCCACTCTCACCCGCAAGGAGCCGGCATGGCGAAAGCAGTATCGACGACGGCGGCCTGATCGTCGAGATGGAGGGCCTGGACGAGCTCTGGGCACAAGCCTCGACAGGTCCCGGTGTGGTGAGGAATCGGCCGGGAGCGGGCCGCGATCGGGTCCGGGTGGGAAAGTCGGTTCGCCGGACGGGGCGTCGGTGGCATCCGTAGCGTTGGTCTGTAAGGGGTTCTCGTACGGAAGGCAGATCTGATGAATTCCGGCACCCTGGCCGTTCCCGGAGCCGACCTCTATTACGAGGTGCGCGGCTCCGGGCCGGTCCTGCTGATGATCAACGGCAGCAACGGAGATACCGCCCTGTACGCGGGGCTGGCCGATCGCTTCGCCGACCGCCGTACGGTCGTCACCTACGACCGACGCGGCAACTCCCGGAGCCGGCTCACCGGTCCGCCCGAGGAGCAGCGGGTCGAACTGCGGGTCGAACAGCACACGGACGACGCGTTCCGGCTGCTTCGGGAGCTCACCGCCGAACCGGCGGCGATCTTCGGGAGCAGCACCGGCGCCGCCATCGGGCTCGACCTGCTCGCCCGTCATCCCGAGCGCGTCGAACTGCTGGTCGCCCACGAGCCGCTCGTGCTCGGCATGTTGCCCGAACCGAAGCAGTGGCACGCGAGGTTCGACGCCGTGTGCGACCTGTTCGTGACCGCCGGTGCGAGGGCCGCGATGGACGAACTCTGCGCGTTGTTAGGGGTGGCCGCCCCGCCCGAGCCCGCGGCGGAGATGCCGGCGTCGATCCGGGAGTTGCTCGAACGCGTGCAGGCCAACGTGGAGTTCAACTTCTCCTGCGAACTGCGCGCGTTCAGCCGCTTCGAACCGGACCTCACCGCTCTGCGCGGCGCCCCACTGGTGACGGCGGTCGGAGCCGAGGGAGTCCAGACGCTGCTCTACCGCACCACGGCGCTGCTCGCCGAGCGCCTGGACCTGCCGGTCACCGAGTTCCCGGGCGATCACATGAGTTACGCGATGCGGCCGGAGGAGACCGCCGAAGCCCTGGCCCCGATCCTCGAGCGCAAGTAGGGGCCGGGCTCCGGGCCGCACGACGTCACGGGGTCGGGCCGCCGGTGTTCACGAGGTCACGGGGTCGGGTCGCCGGTCGTCACGGGGCCGGCCGGCCCTCATGAAGTCACGGGCCGGGCCGCCGGCTCTCAGGAAGTCACGTCGAGGACCGCCTTGCCGCCGAGCCTGCGGTCGGCGAGCAGTTCGGCGGCTTCGGCGATCTTGGTCCAGGAGTCGTGCCAGGAGATCTGCGGGTCGAGGTCGCCGCGCGCGGTCCGGGCGGCGAGCCAACCCAGATCGGCGTCGATGCCCTCGATGTCGTCGAGCAGGTAGTAGGTGACCAGCGAGCGGTTGTGCCGACCCTCGTTCCCGAACAGCGCGCCGAACGCGAACTCCTCGCCCACTCCCGACGCGTGGCCGAGCGCGACCAGCGTTCCGCCACTCGCCAGCAGGTCGTACGCGGCGGTCAGGTGCGGTCCTCCGACGTTGTCCAGGACGCCGTACACCGGCGCGGTCGTGTACGGGAGCCCGTCCGTGAGCACCTCGGCGGCGCCGAGCGCGCGCAGATCGTCGGCCTGGGCCGGATTCCCGGTGGCCGCGATCACCTCGGCGCCGCCGAGCGCGGCCAGTTGCACCGCGAACCGGCCCACCCCGCCGCCCGCGCCGGTGATCAGGATCCGTCGACCCAGGATCGGACCGATCCGCCGCAGCGCCCGCAACGCGGAGAGCGCCGCCACGGGCAGCGGCGCGGCCAACGCTGCGGGCATGCCCTCGGGCAGCACACCGAGCCGACTCGTCGGCACCGCGCGCAGTTCGGCCCACGCGCCGCCGTCTCCGAGCGTGGTCACGGGCGTTCCCGCCGCGGGCCCGGAACCGTCCGCGGCGGCGCGCTCGACCACGCCGGCCGCGTCCCAGCCGGGCACGGTGCCGTTCTCGCCCAACGGCACGGTGAAGTGGACCTCGCCCGCGTTGAGCGAGATCGCCCGCACGCGCACGAGCGCCTCGTGCGGTGCGGGCTCGGGGTCCGGCACGTCGGCGAGGGTGAGGTGACCGGGGGCGGTGTGGTCGATGACGAGGGCGCGCATGGTGATGGCTCCTGTGCGGAGGTGGATGGGAGACGCCTACTGTGCCACTGAGTGGCGTTTGCGTACAAGTGGCTTTAGCGGCCGATAGGCGAATCGAGGTAGGCTGGCCCGCATGACCACCGAACTGCCGCTCCGGGAACGCAAGAAGCTGCGCACGCGGCAGGCGTTGGCCCAAGCCGCGCTGGAACTGTTCACCGAGAAGGGCTTCGACGCGACCACGCTCGACGAGATCGTGCGCGCGGTGGAGGTCTCCAAGCGCACGTTCTTTCGCACCTACGCGTCCAAGGAGGACGTGGCGCTCGCCCCGGAGCGCGAACTGTGGTCCGCCTATCTCGCCGACCTGGCCGAACGCCCGTTGCGAGGGTCTCTCCTGGCGATCCACCAGGCCGCCTTGACGGACACCCTGGCGACCATGCCCGACGACTGGGCGGACCGGTTCACGGCCAGTCGACGGATCGCCGAGGCGACGCCCGCCCTGAACGCGCACAGCCTGCGCTTTTGTGCGGACACCAGCGACGCCGCCGTCGACACGGTCATCGACCGGCTCGGTCCGGCCGCGCCGGACCGGATCCTGGTGCACCTGTCGCTCGACACGATGATCGCGGCGTGGCACTGGGCGCAGCGCGCATGGACCGAGCAGGGGGCGGGGCCGGGCTTGGCGGAGCATGTGGAGCGGGCGTTCGCGGCGATCCGGCCGAGTCTGGACCTGGTGGTGCCGGCGGCGGGCTGATGCGCCGCCCGGCCCGCGGGGACGGTTTGTGGCCGGCATGGCCGGCGTGGCGTCTCGGGCGTACGGTCTCCCTCGGCCCTGTGGCGCTCTCGGGTCTTCGACGGCCGGAGCGCGGGAGATTTTCACGGCGCGGGCACGGTCGCGGGCATGGGCGCGGGCAGGGGGACGGTCGCGTGTGGGCGCGCGCGATCGCGGGTGCAGAGCGCAGCGCAGTGCCGGAGCGTGCCGAGGCGGCCCGGCCGGGTCGGTGGGACGGCGGCCGGGCCGGAGCTCGGAGCGGGCGGGGGCGAACTGGGTCAGGCCGATGCGCCGCCGTCGAGGACGAGGTCGGTGCCGACCGCGAATCCGGCCTCATCGGAGGCCAAGTACAGGACGGCCGCCGCGAATTCGGTCAGCGTGCCGATCCGACCGGACGGGTTCTCGACCTTCATCCGGTCCGCCCGGCCGGCCTCGGTCTCACCCGGACGCAGCGACATGGTGGTGTCCAGCGGACCCGGGCTGACCGCGTTGATCCGGATACCGTCACCGATGTGGTCCAGCGCGGCGTTGCGGGTGAGCGCGCTGACGGCGGCCTTGGACGTGACGTACGCGCCGACATTGGCCAGCCGGGAGTGCGCACCGAGGTTGGACGATATGTTCACGATCGCCCCGCCGCCGTTGGCCCGCATGTAGCCGATCTCGTGCTTCATCGACAACCACGTGCCGGTCACGTTGACGTCCAGGACGGCCCGGAAGTCCGCCTCGTCGACGTCGCCGAGCGGGCCTATGCCCAGGATCACACCGGCGTTGTTGACGGCGACGTCGAGGCCGCCGAACAGTTCGACGGTGCGGGCGACGAGCGCGGCCAGGCTCGCCGAGTCGGTGACGTCGGCGGTGACGGCCGCGGCGCGGCCGCCTTCGGCCTCGATCAGGCGAACGGTCTCCGCCAGCGGCGCGGCACCGCGGCCCGCGACCACGACGGCGGCGCCCTCCCGGGCGAAGGCGAGTGCGACCTCCCGGCCGCCACCCGAGCCGGCGCCGGTGACGAGGACGGTCTTGGCAGTGAAACGTGCGGACATGGTGGGTCTCCAGAGTCTTGCGGGTTGTGTGGGTGGTGAGTGGGTCGGGGAGTCGACGGGTGCGGGTGCTCCGCCGGTCAGGTGCGTTGCGGGTCGGGCTCCGGGATGTGGTCGTGGTCCCAGTCGGGAGCCCGGTCGTGGTCCCAGTCGGGGGCCCGGTCGTGGTCCCGGCCGCGGGCCGGGCGGAAGGCCGCGAGGGCCGCCAGGGCCGCCACGAGGAAGACCGCTCCGGCCGTGCCGAAGGCCCACGCGTAGCCGACGATCACGTCGCCGCGGGTCGCGGCCACCGACATCAGCGCGGCCAGGCCGACGGTGGGTCCCAGTTCCATCGCGGTGTTCAGCACGCCGCCGGCCAGGCCCGCCTGGTGGACGGGTATGTCCCTGGTGGCCAGGACGGCGGTGCCGGCGAAGATCAGGGCGGCGCCGACGGGGAGCAGGACCAGCCCCGGGAGGAGGTCGAGGGCGTAACGGCTGCGGTCGTCCAGGCGGGCGAGCAGGAGCAGGCCCGCGCCGCCGATCAGCAGTCCCAGCACGGTGACGCGGCCCGGGCCGTACCGGGTGATCAGCGGGCCGGCGGCGCGACCGGTCGCGATCAGCGCGAGGGTGAACGGTACGAACGCGCCTGCCGTCGCGAGCGGCGACCAGTCCCGTCCCTGCTGGAGGTAGAGCGAGATCAGGAAGCTGATCAGGCCGGTGCCGGTCGCCGCGAGCAGTACCCCGACCAGCCCCAGGATCCGACGCGGATCGCCGACGAAGCCCGGCGGCAGGAGCGGATCGGTCACCCGGCGCTCGACTGTCAGGAACGCGACGAGCAGGCTCACGCCGACGCCGAGCGGGACGAGTACGGCCGCCGACGCCCACGAGTGGTCGCCGGTCACGGTCAGGCCGTACCCGGTGACGGTGATGCCGACCGTGGCCAGGATCGCGCCGATCGGGTCGAGCCCGGGGCGACGGCCGGACGGGGCCGCCGTCCCGTCGGCGGCCTCGCCGAACGGGGGGCGCCCGGCCGGCAGCAGACGCGGCGTCAGGAGCAGACCCAGGACGGCCACGGCGACCGGTACGACGAACATCCAGCGCCAGGACACCCACGTCGTGAGCACGCCCGAGGCCAGGTTGCCGGCGGCGGCGCCCAGTACGGACAGGCCGCCCCAGGTCGCCATCGCCCGCCGATACGCGCCCGGTTCGGGGTACACCGCGCGCAGCACCGCCATCGCGGCCGGCGCGGTCAACGCCGCCCCCAGGCCCTGCCCGAAGCGCACCGCGACCAGCACCGCGAAGCCCGGCGCGAACGCGGCGACCATGGACGCGAGGCCGAACACGACCAGGCCCGTCGTGAACATCCGGCGCCCGCCGTACCGATCCGCGAGCCGACCGCCGAACAACAGCAGTCCGCTGAACGGCAACCCGTAGGCGGCGCTGACCAGCACCAGATCGGCCGACCCCAGGCCGAATTCCCGGCCGATGTCGGGCAATGGCACACCGATGATGGTGATGGTGAAGATCAGCGTGGCCTGCACGGTGCCGAGCAGGACGAAGGCGAGGGTGGCGCGTGGGGCCGGGGCGGGGGAGGGGACGGGGGCCAGTGTGCTCGTGTTGCTCTTTGAGCCGAGGCCCGTGGTCGGGGCCGTTCTCGTAGCCGTTTCCGTGTCCATTTCCCTGTCCGTGCCTCTGCTTCCGGCCATTCCGGTCAGACCTGTCATGCCGGTACCCCCCGTCGCCGTCAGCTTTTACAGATCGATCGTTCTGGAATCAAGGCGTGCGTGTCCGGTGGTGCGACGAGTGCCGCGCCGTTCGGGGGCTGTTCAGGTGAGCAGGGCGAACGCCTGCTGCGTCGCGTCCCGCAGGCGCAGCGAGTCGGGGCCGGCCTTGCCGACCACGCGCATTCCTTGCAGAAGTACCAGCAGGAAGCGGGCGAGGGCCTGCGGGTCCCGATCCGGACCCAGCTCGCCCTGCGCCCTGGCCCGGGTGAGCGCGACGGTCAGATTGGTCTCCATCTGACTCCAGCCGTGCTCGACGATCCGCGCCGCGCGCGGGTCGTGCGCGGCCAGCTCGGCGGCGGTGTTGGTGAGGAAACAGCCGCGCAGCCGGGTCGGCTCCTCGCACGCCTGCCGGGCGAACCGCTCGACGAGTGCCCGGACGGCCGGCAGTACCGGGCCCGGCTGGGACAACTCCTCGAACAGCTCCGGGTTGCGGCTCTCGCGGTAGCGGTCGAGCGCCGCGAGGTAGAGGTCGTGTTTGTTGCCGAACGTCGCGTAGATGCTCGCTCGGGCGATGCCGAGGCGAGCCACGAGGTCCGCCATCGAGGTCGCCTCGTAGCCGCGCTCCCAAAAGAGTTCGAGAGCGGCCTGCAAGGCGGCGTCGGGATCGAATTCCTTGGTCCTGGCCACGAGGGCGACTCTAGAACATTCGAGAACGAGTGGTCAAGAAAGTGCGACACCTCTTGCGCTCGGCGGGCCGGTGTCGGGTCGTTTGCATAGGGTGCGAGTCGGTCGTCGGAGCGACCGTCGCGTGCCGTCGGCCCTGTCGCGGGCACGGCCGACCCGCCCGGACCGGGCGGCAGTCGGCGTCCTCGGCGGCGGGCGGGCCGGGGGAACGGGTTGATGGAGGTAAGGCGATGGCAGCCACCGCGGACGACGTGCGTCGACTGGCGCTCGCGTTGCCCTCGACGACCGAGAAGCTCGCGTGGGGCATGCCCACGTTTCGGGTCGCCGGCAAGATCTTCGTCTGGCTGGGCGAGGACGACGCGTCGATGGGCATGAAGTGCCCGATCGAGGAGCGCGCCGAGCTGATCCGGGCCGAGCCGGAGAAGTTCTTCCTGCGCGACGGGCACGACGACACGGGCAACTGGATCCGCGTGCACCTGTCGGCGGTGGACGACGAGGACGAACTGCGCGCGATGGTGGTGGACGCGTGGCGGCTCACCGCGCCCAAGCGACTTGCGGCGGAGCACGGTGAGCCGGGCGTCGGTTCCTGAGGCGAGCCGCGGGCTCGGGCGGGTTTCCGGGCGGGGGCCGGAGCCCGTCGGGCCTGCGGCCGTCGTCGGGTGACCGGGCACCTCGGGCCTGTGGCCGTCCCGGGTTTCGGCGCTCAGCCGGCCGCCGCCCGGGTCCAGCGTCGGCCCAACTCGGCGATCCGGGACACGAGTTCCGGTGGGCTCTCGACGGTGAAGTCCAGGTCGAGGAGCACGAGGCGGAACGCCAACGTGTCGATCGAGGACGATCCCGTGGTCAACCGGCACGTGTTCGCGTCGATCGCCGCCAGCACACCGTCGGTCGCGCCGATCCGTGCCGCGGCGACCTCCGGGGCGGCCCGCAGGAGCACGCTCGCGCGGTGCGGGTAGGCGCGGGTGGAGATGCCCGCCGACATGTACGCGACGACGTCCTCGTCCGGAAGCGGACGCGGCTCGAACCGCGGGCCGTTCGGCGTGCGCAGCCGGATCCGGTCCACGCGATAGGTCCGCCAGTCGTCCCGGTCGAGGTCCCAGGCCAGCAGGTACCAGCGACGTCCGGTACAGGCGAGCCGGTGCGGCTGGGCGCTGCGCACACCCTCACGGCCGTCGTGGGTGCGGTAGTCGAAGCGCAGCGTCTCGGCGGACCGGCACGCCGTCGCGATCGTGCTCAGGTCGGCGGGCGCCACCGTCTCACCGGCCACCGGCAGCACCACGGTGACCGCGTCGAGCGCGCCCACGTCCTGTCGAAGGCCGGTCGGCAGCGCCTGTTCCAGCTTGGCCAGCGCCCGGGCCGAGGTCGCCTCGATCCCGGCGACGGTGCCGCCGACGGCGGTACGCAGGCCGGAGACGATCGCGGCCGCCTCGTCGTGGTCCAGCAGCGGCGGCAACGGGCCGCCCGGGTCGAGTCGGTAGCCGCCGGACGAGCCCGCGGTGCGGACGTGATAACCCGCGTCGCGCAGTCGCCGTACATCGCGCCGCAGCGTGCGCGGGCTGACGCCGAGGCGGGCCGCGAGGCGGGGGCCGGTCCAGACGGGTGCTTCGGAGTGGCCGGCGGGGTCGGGTCGGTCGGTGCGATCGGGGTCGTCGGCGCGCTCGTGCGGCTCGGGTCGGGATTGCAGGAGGGACAACAGACGAAGCAGGCGGGTCGTACTCTCCAACGAGTCCATGTCTTCAGGGTGACGTCGAATGAGGCAAGTTTCCGACCGCATTCGCTCCTAGTCTGGGCGCATGGAGATCACCACCCTCAGCACCCGCCGGCTCAACCGCGTGCTGCTCGAACGCCAATTGTTGACCCGGCGGCACGCGCTCTCGGCGGAGGCGGCGATCACGCACCTGGTCGGCATGCAGGCGCAGGCGCCGCACCCGCCGTACATCGGCCTGTGGACCCGGCTCGCCGACTTCCGGCCGACGGAACTGGCCGACCTGCTGACCGAGCGCCGGGTGGTGCGGCTCGGCCTGATGCGCGGCACGGTGCACCTGGTGACCGCCGACGACTGCCTCGCGCTGCGGCCCGTCGTGCAGTCGATCTACGACGCGGACCTGTACCGGAACGTCCTGCACGGCCTCGGCGACTCGACCGTCGACGTTCGCGAACTCGTGGCCGCTGGACGCGAGTTGATGGAAAAGCAAGCGCTGACGGCGAAGGGACTGGGCCTCGCGCTCGGCGAACTGTTCCCCGGCGAGAACCCGAAGGCGCTCGCACACGCGCTGCGCAGCCAGGCGCCGCTGGTCCAGGTCCCGCCTCGCGCGCTGTGGGGCCGCAGCGGCCAATCCGCCTGTACGACCGCCGAACACTGGCTGGGCCGCCCGCTGTCGACGACATCGACACCCGACGCGATGCTGCTGCGCTACCTGGCCGCCTTCGGCCCGGCCACGGTGGCCGACATGCAGGCCTGGTCCGGCCTCGGCGGGCTGCGCGAGGTGGTCGACCGCCTGCGCCCGAGCCTGCTCGTGTACCGGGACGAGTCCGGCCGTGACCTCTACGACCTTCCCGACGCCCCGCTCCCACCCGAAGACACCCCGGCCGCGGTCCGGTTCCTCCCCGAGTTCGACAACATCCTGCTCTCCCACGCCAACCGCACCCGGATCATGTCCGAGGAGGACCGCAAGCGCCTGTTCACCGTCAACGGCATCATCCGCGCGACCTTCCTCGTGGACGGCTTCGTCGCCGGCATGTGGCGCCTCACCCGAGCCGGCAAACCGGTCTCGCCCGGCTCCCCGGCCGCCACGACCAACCCCGCGGGCCCACCCCTCACCCTCGAAATCCAACCCTTCCGCCCCCTCACCCCCGCCACCGAGTCCGCCCTCACCACGGAAGCCGCCGACCTGATGACCTTCACCACCCCCAACAACCACGACATCCGCGTCGTCTGACCCGAACCCCTCCCACCACCCCGGAGTCCGCCCCGGCGCCGACCCCCGAAGGCACGCCCGTCACGCGGCTGTCGGGACCCTCTGCGAAGGTGCGGGCCGTGACCTTGATCGAGCATGGCGTTCGGACATCGTGGGACCGCATCGACGCATGGCTCGAGAGCCATATTCGGAGAGCCCCGGCCCGGCCCGCCGTGGATGCCGAGCTTCTCGACGCGTTCGCGCGGGAGGCGGGCGTGGAGCTACCCGCCGACGTGCGTGCGTGGTGGGCCCTCACCGGCGTCGGCTTCGAATGCCGGCTCCCCGGAACCTACGGTCCGGTGGACCGGGCGCAGGCGCTGGAGGCGAGAGAGATCGGGCTTTGGGTCGCGCCGAGTGCGGCCGACGGCGCGCGCGGGCGCGGGGGTGAGGCCGAGGGTGGTGGTCAGGGTGTGGGAGAGGTCGTGGGCCGGGGGTGGGGTGGTGAGGGAACGGGCGGTTCGGGTGAGGAGGTGGGTGATGCGGGGGGAGGCGATGGTGGAGTGGGCCGGGAGGATGCGGGAGTGCAGGAGGGTGGCGGCCTCGGGCCAGGTGCGGGTTCGGGCGAGGGCGTGCAGTAGGTAGGCGTGGTCGTTGAGGGCGGTGCGGCTGCCGGGGATGCGTCCGGCGGCGGCCTGTTCGAACAGGGGGATCGCGCGGGTCCAGTGGCCGTTGTCGGCGTGGATCATCGCGTGGTGCCAGGTGATCTCGGCCGTGTCGAGCCACCAGGCCCAGGCCGGATCGCGGGGACCGGCGCCTTGCAGGTGTCGGCTGTGGGTCTCGTGGATGAGGTCGAGCGCCTTGGCGTGCTCCCCGTATTGGTTGAGCGCCCGTGCCCGGCGCATCACGAACAGGGTCCGTACGCCGGGCGGCAGGTCGTCCGCCAGGACGGTCGCGCAGATGCCCAGTGCCTGGTCGGGGCGGCGCAGGTGGATGGCCTGCATGGCGAGTTGGGACAGCGCGAAGTGTTCGGCGGAGCGGTCGCCCGCGCGGCGCGCGGTATGCACGGCGTCGGTGCTCAGGCGGCGGGACAGGTCCTGCCGGTCGGCGTCGAAGGCCAGCCACCCGGCCACCTGTTGTGCCTCGGCCACGGCGGCCAGCCGGTCGCGGGAGGCCGGGCCGATCAGGGTGGCGCGCAGTGCCGATCGGGCCGAGCGCACGGCCGATTCGAGGATGGCCCCGGCGCCGTGGCGGGTGTCGAGCGTGACGATGTGGGCGTTGTGCTCGCGCAGTTGCCGTGTTTCGTCCAGGTCGCGGGCGCTGTACGGCCGCGCCGGCGGGAGGGCTTCGGCCGGGCCGACATGTGGCGTCGCGGGTAAGGGGGCGTGGGCCACGGGCCGACTCTCCGTCTTGGTTTCCGTGTCGTGACTTCCGTTCTCCGAGCCTGTCGCCATGAGATCACGGTGTGCCGTCCAGCAGGGCGGTGGGGCGGCGGAGAGCTGTTATGGAGCAGATGCTCTGTTATTGTTCCGGCATGCCTCGTCCTCGGGTTCACGATCTCGATCTGCTGCTGGACGCGGCCGAGCGGTTGGTGGCCGACGTCGGGCCGGAGCGCTTCACCGTGCGGGGGCTCGCGACGGCCTCGGGGGTGTCCAACGGGGCGATCTATCACGCGTTCGGGTCGCTGCCGGTCCTGCTCGGGCGCGTGTGGCTGCGCGCCGCGGGCGACTTCCTGGACTTTCAGGTCGAACTCGTCGACGCGGTGCGCCTCGACGACCCGGACGGCGGCGTCCGAGCGGTGCTGGCCGCGGCGAGCGCGCCGGCGGCGTTCGCCGACCGGCGACCCGAGGCGGCTCGGATGCTCATGGGCGTCCACCGCGATCGGCTGCTCGGCCCCGACCTGCCGCAGGAATCGGCCGAGGCGATGTTCGCGCTGGACAAGCGGGTTCTGGCGCTGCTCACCCGACTGGCGCGGGCGTTGTGGGGGCGGGCCGACGGGCCGAGCGTCGAAGTGGTGACGCTGTGCGTGGTCGACCTGCCGACGGCCGTGTTCCGCCGGGAACTGACCGGGCCGTGCACCGACGGCCGCCCCCGGATCGGCGCCGACAGCCGCGCACGACTGGAGGCCGCGGTCCGCGCGGTCCTCACCCTCCCGCCGCCGCTGCCGCCGCATGGCGGGCGGACGACGGGTTCCGGAAAGGAATGACCGACCATGCCCGAACTGCGCCACGAGGACCACGTCTTCGTCCTGGACCTCGGCGACGGGGAGAACCGTTTCGCGCCGGACTGGGTGAAGACCGTCGACGCCCTGCTCGACACCGTCGTCGAACACCCCGAACCGGCGGTGCTGGTGACCACGGGACGAGGCAAGTTCTACTCCAACGGCCTCGACCTGGACTGGTTGGCCGAACACGCCGACGAGTTCGGCCCGTACGTCGCCGACGTGGAAGCCCTGTTGGCCCGCGTGCTCACGCTGCCCGTGCCCACGATCGCCGCGGTGAACGGCCACGCGTTCGGCGCCGGGGCGATGTTCGCGATCGCCCACGACTTCCGGATCATGCGGGCCGACCGCGGCTACTTCTGCTTCCCCGAGGTCGACATCCGCATCCCCTTCTCGCCCGGCATGGCCGCGCTCGTCCAGGGCAAGACGACCCCCGCCGCGGCCGTCGCCTCGATGACCACCGGCCGACGCTTCGGCGGCGTCGAGGCCCGGGAGATCGGCCTGGTGGACGACACGGCCGAGGAAGCGGCCCTGGTCGCCGCGGCCTCGACCCGCGTACGCCCCCTGGCGGGCAAGGACCGCGCCACACTCGGCGCGATCAAGTCGACCATGTACGCGACCGCGGTGACCGCCCTCACGACACGCTGACGTCGACGGGAGCGGGGCCGGCGGAGCGCGGCTGCTCCGCCACGCAGCCGCGGCTCACCCGCTCGTGGCGAGCGTGGTGGTGTAGCCGGGGCGCGGGTGGTGGATGGGGCGGGTGTCGGAGCCGGCCAGTTGGGTCAGGAGGCGTTCGGCCAGGGCCAGGCCGGTGTCGTTGTACAGCCCGTCGTGGATCAGGAACGCCTGCTCCGGGGCCACTTCGCGGATGTAGTCGGCGGCGTCGCCGAGTTTGAGCCAGGGAGCGCCGGCCGGCACGAGCAGGGTGGGGGTGGCCTCCTCCGGAACGGTGAAGGCGTCGCCGGGGTGGAAGACGCGGCCGTCGATCAGGAAGCCGACGTTGTCGATGACGGCGATGTCCGGGTGGATCACGGCGTGCTTCTCGCCGTACACGTGCACGGACAGACCCTGCGCGCCGCCGATCTCGAACGTGTCGCCGTGCGTCACGGCGCGCACCCGACCGCCCAGGTCGGGGAACTGGGCGGCGACGGCCGGGTTGGTCCAGATCTCCAGGTCCGGGTTCGCCGCCGCGGCGGCCCGGAGCGTGTCGGGGACCACGTGGTCCACATGCTCGTGGGTGATCAGTACGGCGTCCGCGCCCACCATCGCGTCGGGCTCGCTGAAGGCGCCGGGGTCGATCACGACGGTGGCCGCGTCCGTGGTCAGTCGTACACACGCGTGGCCGAGCTTGGTGAACCGCATGCCTGTTCTCCCGGGGGTTGCGCTTGGTGATGGCCGATCGGGTGCCGGGGCGTCGCCGTCGCCGGCGACGCTCCCCGCGTCTCTTGCCGCTTCCCGGGTCGATCATGCCAAGTCGACCCCGGAGCGGCGGCGGGGAGGGCGCCCATGCTGCGAGACAATCGATTCATGTACGACGACCAGCAGGAACCGACCGAGTCCATTCCGGTGGGGCGGGCGACGGATCTCGGTGCGGCGTTGCTGATGCCCGACATCGACCTGCCCCGCGCGTGGTTGCTGACGCTCAACGATTCGCCGCAGTCGTACGTGGATCTCGACCGGCCCGAGCACCTGGAATTCGAGTACACGCGGCGCCTGGGCCATGTGGTGGATCTCGCGGCCGAACCCGGCGAGCCGCTCGACGTGCTGCATCTGGGCGGCGGTGGGCTGACCCTGCCCCGCTACGTCGCGGCCACCCGGCCGGGTTCGACGCAGACCGTCGTCGAGCTCGACGGGGAGTTGATCGCGCTGGTCCTGGAGCATCTGCCGTTGCCGGCGGGCGCGGCGATAGAGGTGTGCACCGGCGACGCCCGGGAGGAGTTGGCGGCGCGCCTCGACGATTCGGCCGACCTGGTGATCGCCGACGTGTTCGGCGGGGCGCAGGTGCCCGCGCATCTGACGTCGCGGGAGTTCGCCGCGGAGGTGGCCCGGGTGTTGCGGCCCGGCGGCGCGTACGCGGCCAATATCGCCGACGGCGGCGACCTCGACTTCGCACGCGCTCAAGTGGCCACCCTGCGCGCGGTGTTCCCCCAGGTGGCGTTGATGGCCGAGCCGGGCGTACTGCGCGGGCGGCGGTTCGGCAACCTCGTCGTGGTGGCGTCCACGGTCGCGCTGCCGGTGAGCCAGTTGGCCCGGCGTACCGCCTGCGACGAGACACCGGCGCGCGTGCTCTCCGGGATCGAGGCCCGGGTGTTCTCCCGCGACGGGGCGGCCGTCACGGACAGGACGGCGATTCCGTCGCCGGCTCCGCCCGGGGGGACGTTCCGGATCGGGTGAGCCATGGGTCGGGTGCGCCAAGGGCCGGGTGGGTCACGGTTCGGGTGAGCCACACGTGGGGTGAGCCGGGCCGGGTCGGCCCGGAAGTCGGAGCCGGGTCCGGAAGCCGGGTGTCCGGCCCGGATTCGGGTGTCAGGCCCAGAAGTCGGCTGCCGCCGTCATGTCCTCGACGCATTCGTCGAGGTCGGTGATCTTCTCGCCGACGAGGCGGAAGACGATGCCGCCCATCTGGTCGAGGTGCCTGCCCGCTCGCTCGCCGGTGGCCCGGTGCACCGAGACCACATGGCCGCGACCGTCGACGAACAGATGGCGCAGCTCGACGCGGAAGCTGCCGCCGGTCTCCGTCGCGAGTCGCTCGTAGTAGCCCAGCACCGCGTCCACACCCTTGAAGTCGCCCGACAACATGTGGTCGCCGGGGACATGGTGCGTACAGTCGGTTGTCATCATCGCGCGCAGAGTGCCCAGGTCACCCTGTGCGAACGCCTGGTAGCCCCGGCGAACCAGGGCGGCGTGTGGGTGTTCAGCCATGGCGTTTCGCCACCTTCCGCCACGAACATGGATGGATGGCTGACCTCTCCACCCTGTCACTCCGTACGCCGCCGGTCCACCCGCCGGCGGCGCGGCGCGGGGCGGGCGTCAGGCGGCGGAGTCGGTGCCGATCCGGATCGGCGCGGGTGCGGGCGCGGGTGTGTTGAAGGCGCGGCGGTAGTCGGCGGGGGAGACGCCGAGCCGGGTGGCGAAGTGGTGGCGGAGGTTGGCGGCGGTGCCCAGGCCGCAACGTTCGCCGATCTGCTCGATGGGGAGGTCGGTGGTCTCCAGCAGGGATTGGGCGCGGGCCAGGCGCTGGGTGAGCAGCCATTGCAGCGGGGTGGTGCCGGTGGCGGCCTGGAGGCGGCGGAAGAAGGTGCGCGGACTCATCCGGGCGCGGCGGGCCAGGTCCTCGACGGTGAGCGGGCGGTCCAGGTGGGCGCCGGCCCAGGCCAGCACGGGGGCCAGGCCCTCGTCGTCGGTGGCGGGTATGGACAGGTCAACGAACTGCGCCTGGCCGCCCGGGCGATGGGCTTGGACGACCATGCGGCGGGCGAGCAGGTTGGCGATGTGGGCGCCCAGGTCGGCGCGCACGATATGCAGACACAGGTCGAGGCCGGCGGTCATGCCGGCGCTGGTGAGCACGGTGCCGTCGTCGACGTAGAGGACGCTGTCGTCGACGGTGACGTTCGGATACCGGCGGGCCAGATCCTCGGTGTGCGCCCAGTGCGCGGTGGCCCGGCGTCCGTCCAGGAGGCCGGCGGCGGCCAGGGCGAACGCGCCCGTGCACAGCGAGACCATCCGCGCGCCGGCGTCGGCCGCGGCGCGCAGGGCGGCCAGGAAATCGGCGGGCAGTTCGAGGTCGTGGTCGACGCACTCCTGCGGCACTGCCGCCACGATCACGGTGTCCGCGCCGGCCAACGCGTCCCATCCGTAGGGGGTTCGGATGCCGAACGCGAAGCCGGAACCGGAGCCGGATCCGGAGCCGAGGCCGGATCCGGAGCCGAGGCCGGATCCGGGGCCGGGGCCCGAGTCGGCAGCGGCGTCGGGTCCGCCGTCCGGACCGGTTGCGCCGCCCGTCGGCCGTTCCACGCAGACGCGGAAGTCGTACCAGCGGTCCGTGAGTTCCGGTTGGGGAGTGCCGAACACCGCGCAGGCGATCGAGAGTTCGTACATGTCCCACGGCGGGATGTCGCCGTCGTCGATCACCGCGACGGCCACCGATCCCGGTCCCGTCGCCCGCGTGTTCCCCGCTCGGTCGTTCATGGGTGGACAGCCTAGATCATCGTTGGCGCGAATTTTGCGCCGATAGGCATTCCTGCCACTGTCGGCGCGGTTTCGGCGCTGCGAGGGTTGTCCACGTTCGGCCGGGAGGACGGCCGACCAAGCACGGAACGACGACGCGTGAGCACGGGTGTCCCGTGCCGCGCACAGAGCACGAACGAGGGACGAAGATGAACCACGAAGCCGTGACGGTCATCGGTCTGGGATCGATGGGCGCCGCCCTGGCCGAGGCGTTCCGGGCGGCCGGCCATCCCACCACGGTGTGGAACCGCTCCGCCGCGAAGGCCGACGACCTGGTCGCCCGTGGCGCGGTGCGCGCCGACACCGTGGCCGAGGCGATCGCCGCGAGTCCGGTGATCGTGGTCTGCGTGCTGGACTACGACAGCACGCACACCATCCTGAAGGCCGACGAGGCGGCGCTCGCCGGCCGCACCCTGGTCAACCTCAGCTCGGGCTCGCCCGAACAGGCCCGGTCGACCGCCTCGTGGGCGGCTGAACTGGGAGTTGCCTACCTCGACGGCGCGATCATGTCCACGCCGCCCGGAATCGGCTCGCCCGAGTCGATGCTGCTCTACAGCGGCGACCCGGCCGCGTTCGCCCGGCACGCCGCGACCCTGCGCGCACTCGGCGATCCGGTCGACCTGGGCCCGGACGCCGGCGTCGCGAGCCTGTACGACACCGCGCTGCTCGGCGTGATGTGGGCGACGCTGACGGGTTGGCTGCACGGTTCGGCCGTGGTCGGCGCCGACGGGGTGGGCGCGGCGGAATTCACGCCGATCGCCAACCGTTGGTTGGCCCACGCCGTGACCGGATTCATCGACCTGTACGCGGGACAGGTCGACGCGGGCGCCTACCCCGGCGACGACGCCACGCTCGACGTGCACCTGGCAACGATGGACCACCTCGTCCACGCCGCCCGGGCACGCGGCGTCGACACCGCCCTCCCGGAGCTGTACCGCACGTACACCCGACGCGCGATCGCGGCCGGCCACGGCTCGGACGGCTACGCCCGGCTGGTCGAGGAACTCCGCAAGTGAACCCGGGAGCGGGGGCGGGGACGGGAGCGGGGATGACAACAGGGGCGGGAACGGGAACGGGGATGTGGATGGGGACGGGAACGGGGACGATCGTGCGAGGCGCCACGACGACGGAGACGGCGGCGACCGCCCACGACTGGCCCGCGTTGGTCACCCGAGCGACCGAGGTCTGCGTGGCGACCCTCGCCCGAGCCGCGGCGGAGACCGGTGGGACCGCGGCCGCGGGCGCCTCCACGGCAGTCGATCACCCGGCAGTCGTTCACTCCGCGGGCGTTCACTCCGCGGTCGTCGACCCCGCCTGGGGCCGACCCGCCGACGGCGAGCGGTCCTGCCGGCAACTGCTCGACCACCTCGCGTTGGGCCTGGTCGGCTATACGGGCCTGCTGATCGCCCGGCCGACGGACCGCTACATCACGCTGTTCGCGTCGCTCGACCCGGCGGCCCCGATCGACGCGTGTCTGGACGGCCTCGGGATCGCCGGCACCGTACTCGCCTCGACCGTGCGCGACACCCCACCCGAGGTCCGCGCCTGGCACCCCTGGGGCCACTCGGATCGCACCGGTTTCGCCGCGATGGGCGTGGTCGAACTGCTCCTGCACACGTACGACATCACCCGCGCGCTCGGCCAGGTCTGGTCGCCGCCGGACGAACTCGCCGCCCCGGCGCTCGCCCGGCTGTTCCCGGACGCGCCGACGGGGACGGGTGACGCCCCGGCGGACGTGTTGTCGTGGTGCACGGGTCGGGGCGACCTGCCGGGCCGGCCGCGGGTTCCGGCCGGCGAATGGCAGTGGCAGGGCTCGCTGCGCTGAGGAAGGGGCGCGTTCGCCGAAGCGCGGCCGGGTTCGGCGAGCCGCGGCCCGGGTTCGGCGAGGCGACGGCCGGGATCGCCGGGTCGCAGCCGGGTTCGCCGGGTCGCGGCGTCGGCCGAGGGGCCCGGGCTCAGACGCTCAGACCTCCGCCGGCGTCTCGTTGTACACGCCCGCGTAGTCCTGACCCGACAACTTCTGGATCGCTTCCATGATCTCGTCGGTGATCTCGCGCCGCGCCCGGGCCACGTCCGTGCGTCCGAAGTGGCGCGAGAAGTCGAGCGGCTCACCGAAGCGGATGAGCGCGCGCGGCGACAACCTCGGGATGTTCGAGCCGATCGGCTGGACCCGGTCGGTGTCGATGATGCCGACCGGCACCACCGGGCACCGCGCGGCCAGCGTGAGCCACGCGACCCCCGTCCGGCCGCGGTAGAGCCGGCCGTCCCGAGAGCGGGTGCCCTCGGGGTAGATCCCGAACGCGTCGCCGCGTTCGAGTACCGAAAGCGCCGTCTCCAGGGCGGCCTTCGCCGCGCTGTGCGCACCTCGGGGCACCGGGACGGCGCCGATTCCGGAGAAGAAGGCATTGCTGACCCGGCCCTTGAGCCCGGGGCCGTCGAAGTACTCGGCCTTCGCGAGGAACGACACCTTGCGCGGCATGACCACGGGGATCGCGACGCTGTCAACGAACGACAGGTGGTTGCTGGCGATGATGACCGGGCCGGTCATCGGTACGTTCTCGCGGCCCTCGGTACGCGGGCGGTAGATCGCCTTCGCGGTGGGCGCCACGACGCCATGCATGAACTTGTCGATCAGCACGGATCCCCCGTGGGAGTGGGTGAGGTCTGGAAACACGCGCCACCTTATCGAGTCTGCGGCACCCCCTACGACACACGTACCCGCCTGCATTGTTGACGTAGCGTCAAATGTTCGTCACGGCACCGATCGTGGCGATCGGTGACGCTGTGTCCGATCGCATTCACACCCGTCGGGCGAGCGATTCCAGCAGCAGGTCGAGCACGTCCTCGAAGGGGCTGCCCGCCATCCCCTGGGGCAGGTGCCGACGGACCGTGCCGATGGCCGGATAGTCCGCGCCGGACAGCCTGTTGTACGTCTCCTCCCAGGAGCGGTCGTCGGCCTCGCGCACCTCGGGCGCGAGCGCGGCGTACGACGCTTCCAGGGCCGCGTGCGCGAGCACGGTGTCGATGAACACCCGGTAGTAGCGCACCGCGTCGGCGGGGGAGAAGCCCGCCGAGAGCAGCAGGGCGACGCCGATCTCCACGGCCCGGAACTCGTTGTGCCGCCGGGTCACCCGGGACGCCGCGACGGCGGCCACGCGCGGGTGCCGCAGGTAGCCGTCACGGACCCGCAGGCCCAGCTCGCGCAGCGAGGCCACCCAGTCCGGGCCCGGCCGGTAGCCGGCCAGCGTCTCGCCGATCAGGAAGTCGGCGATCGCGAGCAGCAGGTCGTCGGTGCCGCGGAAGTATCGGTAGATGGCGGTGGGGTCGCACCCGAGCGCGGCGCCGAGCTTGCGGACCGTCAGCGCCTGCGCACCGTGGTGTCCGATCAGGCGTACTGCACAATCGACAATGACATCCTCGGACAAAACGCTCCCCGACTTGGTCGGCCTGCGCCGGCGACGTTCACCCACCACGCGGTCCGTGCGGTCCGTGCGGCCCACGTGGTCCGTGCGGTCCGCGCGATCCACCCGGTCCACTCCGTCTGCTCCGTCCACACGATCCTCCGACGCTTGTCCGGCTGTCCGGCCGGCTGCTGTCCGGCCGGCCGCCCCCGCCTGCCCGCCAAGGTCCCGCGTGCCGGCGTGTTCGCGCCACACCTTATGTCAACACCATTGACGTAATTCTGACGCAGGCTGTTTCATCGGCGTCCACCCCCTGTCCGCTTTAGCCTCCCTTGGAGCGCCGATGTCCACGAACCTGCCCCGGGACGATCAACCGCCCGCGCTGCGCAAGTCGCTCGGTGTCGTCGACGGCATTGCGGTGGCCGCGTCCAGTACGGCGGCCACCACCAGCATCGGCGTCGGCATGGGCAGCCTGGCCGCCACCGTCGGGTTGGCCACGCCGGCGATCATCCTGATCGCCTTCCTGCCGATGCTCGGCATCGCCGGAGCGTACGCCCGACTCAACCGGGTCGAGCCGAACTGCGGCAGCGGCTATGTCTGGGTCGGCAAGTCGATCGGCCCGTGGTCGGGCTTCCTCACCGGCTGGGTCGCCCTCGCCGGGTCGATCATCTTCCTCGCCTACACCAGCGCGATCACCGGCTCGGTGCTGCTCCAATTCGCCAACAAGGCCGGTTGGCACGAGTTCGCGGGGCTGGCCCTGGACCCGAACTCGACCAAGCTCAGTACCGTCCTGGGCCTGATCGTCCTGGTGGTGGTCACCGTGCTCGCGATCACCGGCGTGCGTCAGGCCACCCGGCTGCAGACCTTCCTGCTGGTCTTCGAGTACGCGGTGCTGCTGGTCTTCTGCGTCTGGGCGATCGCCTCCGGCGACCAGCCGTTCTCGTTCTCGTGGTTCAACCCGTTCGAGATCGACTCGGCCTCGGACTTCGCCCAGGGCCTGGTGCTCGCGGTGTTCTTCTTCTGGGGTTGGGACGCGGCGTTCAGCGTCACGGAGGAGACGAAGAACCCCGAGGACTCGGCCCGAGGCGGGCTGATCGCGCTGTTCGTGATGCTCGGCATGTTCCTGCTCGGCGCGATCGCCTTCCAGCGGGTGATGACCGTTCCGGAACTGACCGAGAACGGACCGCAGGGACTGACCTTCCTGGGCGCGCACCTGGCCGCCGACCCGTGGGCGAGCCTGCCGCTGCTCGCGCTGATCTTCTCCGCGATCGCGTCGTTGCAGTCCGGCGTCATCCCCACCGCGCGCGGCATGCTCGCGATGGGCCGCGACCAGACGCTCGGCAAGGTGTGGACCCGGATCCACCCGACCTTCGGATCGCCCGCGATCGGCACGGTGCTGATCATGGCGATCGCGGCCGGCACCGCCGTACTGGCGATCGGCATCCCCAAGCTCAACGACATGATCCTGGCCGCAGTCAACTCGATCGGCCTGATCGTGGCGTTCTACTACGGTCTGACCGCGATCGCCTGCGCGGTGCGGTTCCGGCCGACGCTGCGCACCGACCGACGCGAGGCGGTGCGCGCCGTGGTCATCCCCGGGGTGAGCGGATGCGCGCTGCTGGGCGTCGGCGCGTACCTCGCCTACGACTACCTGACCATGAGCGACAGCTTCGAACTCAGCCCCGACAACGGCTGGTTCATGTTCTCCGTGCCGATGGTGGTGATCCTCACCGGCCTGGGGTTCGCCGCCTACGCCAAGTACGTGCGCAAGTCGGCCTACTTCGAGACCGGTCGGGGCACCGACGGAGACTCGATCGAACTGCCGATGGACCGCTACAACGACGCCGCCGACTTCGACGCCTTCAAGTCCAAGGAAAACGCATGAGCACCACCGACCACATCGTTCACACCTCCACCGGGGCGTCCGCCGCTGTTTCCACCGCGGTGTCCGCTTCTGTCTCGACCGAGGTGTCCACCGCTGCTTCGACCGCGGTGTCCGCTTCCGCGTCCGCCGGTGCGGACGTGGTCTTCACCGGCGGCGCGGTGTACACGGTCGACGCCGGGCGCAGCCGGGCGAGCTCGGTGGCCGTGCGCGACGGGCGGATCGTCTCGGTCGGGCACGACGAGGTGCGCGCGTTGATCGGCGCCCGTACGGAGGTCGTCGACCTCGCGGGGAAGCTGCTGATCCCGGGCTTCCAGGACGCGCACGTGCACCCGGTGGGCGGCGGCGTGGAGATGGGTCAGTGCGACCTGTCCGAGCACGAGACGCTCGCCGAATACCGGCAGGCCGTGCGGGCCTACGCCGACGCCCACCCGGACCTGGAGTGGATCACCGGCGGCGGCTGGTCGATGGAGGCATTCCCGGGCGGCCTGCCGCACCGGTCGATGCTGGACGAACTGGTCCCCGACCGCCCGGTGTTCCTGCCCAACCGGGACCACCACGGCGCGTGGGCGAACAGCATGGCGCTGCGCCTGGCGGGCATCACCCGGGACACCCCGGATCCGGCCGACGGCCGGATCGAGCGTGACGCGGACGGCGAGCCGACCGGGGTGCTTCAAGAGGGCGCGGCGGACCTGGTCGGCCGGCTGCTGCCCGCGCTCACTCCCGAGGACCAGGTGGCCGGCCTGCTCCGGGCCCAGCGGTTGTTGCACTCGCTCGGCGTCACCGCGTGGCAGGACGCGCTGCTCGGCGCGCACGCCAACATCACCGACGCGAGCGCCGCGTACCTGACGGCGGCGGACCGAGGGCAGTTGACCGCGCGCGTGGTCGGCTCGTTGTGGTGGCAGCGGGACCGCGGGATCGAGCAGATCGAGGACCTGCTGGCCCGACGCGAGGCGGGCACGCGAGGGCGGTTGTCGTGTACGACCGTCAAGATCATGCAGGACGGCATCGCGGAGAACTTCACCGCCGCGATGCTCAGCCCGTATCTGACGGCGTGCGGATGCGCGTCGGACAACAGCGGGATCAGCTTCATCGAGCCGCAGGCGCTGCGCCGGTATGTCACGGCACTGGACGCGCACGACTTCCAGGTGCACTTCCACGCGCTGGGCGACCGCGCGGTGCGCGAGGCGCTGGACGCGGTGGCCGCGATGCGCGCGGCGAACGGGTGGAAGGACACCCGGCCGCATCTGGCCCACCTCCAGGTGGTGCACCCGGCGGACATCGGCCGCTTCCGCGAACTCGGCGCGAGCGCGAACATGCAACCGCTGTGGGCCGCGCACGAGCCGCAGATGGACACGCTGACCATCCCCTTCCTGGGCGCGGAGCGGGCCGCGTGGCAGTACCCGTTCGGCGAACTGGCGCGCAGCGGTGCGACGTTGGTCGCGGGCAGCGACTGGCCGGTGTCCAGCCCGGATCCGATTCAGGGCATCCACGTCGCGGTGAACCGGCGCATCCACGGGTCGGACTCGCCGGTGTTCTTCCCGGAGCAGCGGCTCGACCTGCACACGGCGCTGGCGGCGTACACGGCGGGCAGCGCGTACGTGAACCACCTGGACGACACCGGAAGCATCGTGGTGGGCAACCACGCGGACCTGGTGGTGCTCGACCGTGATCCGTTCGCGGCGCCGGAGAGTGAGATCGGGGCTACGCGGGTGTTGGAGACGTTTGTGGGGGGTGAGCGGGTTTTCGGGGCGTAGTGGGGTGGCGGGGGGCGTGGCGGGGTGGTGGCGTAGCGGGGTGGTGGCGTTGCGGTGCCGGTTGGTCGGGTCGGGGGCGGGGGTTGTCACCTACGTGGGTGACGGGCGGCGGGCCTTGTCACTTACGTGAGTGACAAGGCCGGCGCCGCCGCCGACCCCGGCTCGGTCAGCGCGCGTCGTCGGCGTTCCGCGCGTCGCGCTCGGCTTCGCGGACGAGCTCGGCGATCCGGGCCTGGTGCGGCGGGTCGGCGGTGAAGGTGACGAGCTTCTGCTCCGGGGCGTCGGCGACCCGCAGGACCACGTGAGTCAGGTCGAGGCGGCCCAACCTCGGGTGGTACAGGCGCTTTCGACCGGAGGACAGGTCGCGCACGTCGTGTCGGGACCACCACGCGTCCGCCTCCGGACCGGCGGCGCGCAGGCGTCGGATCAGGTCCGCGATGGCCGGATCACCCGGGTGGCGGTCGGCGGCGGCACGGAAGCGGGCCAAGGCGCCGACGGCCTCGGCCTCCCAGTCGACGAGGCGGGTGCGGGCTTCCGGGGCGACCAGGGTCCACCACACGATATTGCGTTCCTCGGGCGGCAGGCGCGGCCAGTCGGCCCACAAGGCGCGGGCCGCGCCGTTGGCGGCGAGCACGTCGAAGCGGCGGCCGGTGACGTAGGTCGGGTGCGGGTCGAGGCGGTCGACCAGCGCCGCCACCGCGGGGTCGAGAACCTCGTCGGGCCCTTCGGGCCCGTCTGCGCGGGCGGTTGCGGGTACGCCCTCGGCGAGCCGGATCAGGTGGGCGTGCTCGGCCGGTTCGAGCCGCAGCGCGGTGCCGAGCGCGTCCAGGACCTGGCGGGAGGGATGTACGTCGCGGCCCTGTTCGAGGAACGTGTAGTACGTGGTCGAGATCGCGGCGAGGCCCGCGACCTCCTCACGGCGCAGGCCACCGGTGCGGCGGCGGGTCCCCGGCGGCAGACCGACGTCGGCGGGTCGCAGCCGAGCGCGGCGCGAGCGTAGGAAGTCGGCGAACTCGCGGGCGGGGCGATCGGGAGCGGGGTGGCCGGGAGCGGGGTGGCCGGGAGTGGGGCGATCGGGAGCGGGGTGGCCGTCCGGCGTTGCGGGCATTCTGGGGGTTCCTTGGTGGGGCTTCGGCCGGTGGCGGGGTCGGTGGTGGCCTGGAGGTCGGTGGCGGCCTGGGGTCGTGCCGCTTCGAGGGCGACTCGACTTCGGCGGCCGTCTCGACTTCGGGCCGATCTCGGTATGGGTCCTGGTGCGGATGGGTCCTGGTACTGCTGTTACCAGTAAAGACGACGCATGGATGCCGGAGTGGAACGGATCTACGGTCGGTGGCATGAGCAAAATCGTCACCGAGTGGATCGAGATCGACGTACCCGGCGCGGCGGCGCCGATGTCGGGGTATCTGGCCCGACCCAGCGGACCCGGACCGCATCCGAACGTGCTCGTGGGCTTCGAGATGTTCGGCGTCACCGGCTATGTGCGGGGCGTCGCCGACACGCTCGCGGGCCTCGGCTTCCGAGCCCTGGTACCGGACTTCTACCATCGGGCGGGCCACCGGATCGAGTTGCCCGCCGACCCCGACGGGCGGGCTCGCGGACTCGAACTGGTCGGCGGGCTGACCCGGGCCGGCGTCCGCGGCGATGTCACCGCGACCATCGCGGAGTTGAGCCGACGCTTCGGCGACGACGCGCCGACCGCGATGTTGGGGTTGAGCGCGGGTGGGCACATCGCCTACTACGCGGCGACGCAGGTGCCGTTGGCGGCGCTGGTCGTGTTCTATCCGGGTTGGCTGACCGGCGGCGAGATCACGTTGGGGCGGCCGGAGCCGACAGTGGAGCTGACTCCTCTGTTGACCCGGCACAACACCTTGGTACTGGTGCTGATCGGCGCGGACGACCACCTGTACACGGCCGACCAGCGGGAGTCGATCGCGGGCCGGCTGGCCGAGGCGGGCGTGCGGCACGAGTTCGTGGTGTACCCGGACACGCCGCACGGCTTCTGCTGCCCGGAGCGCGATACGTACCGTCCGGTGGCTGCGGCGGATGCCTGGTCGCGGGCCACGGCGTTGTTGGGAGAGGCGCTGAAGGGTTAGGGCCCGGCTCAAGGGCGCGGTTTTGTACGGGGATCCCGGCCGGTCGGCGGTGGGTGCGTGGCGGGGCCTCGGGTGTCGAGCGTCGCGGGGCAGGGCGCGGTGCGAGTGCCGCCGACCGGGTGCGGGACGTCAGGTCGTCAGGTCGTTGGGGTGTCGGTCGGTCGGTTGCCGACGGTGTGGGCGCGGGCCACGGTGAGACTGTCCTCGTATACGTGATAGCGGCTGATCAGGCCCGCTTCGACGGTGACGTGGACCGCGCACATGGCTCGGTAGGCCGTTCCGGTGGACGCTGCGGTGCGGCGGATTTCGGTGAGCAGGACCGCCTCGGGCCCGTCGAGCAGGATCCGCGGGTCGGGTCCGGCGGTGGGGACGTCGACGTCGGTATCCGTATCCGTATCCGATTCCGTGTCCGTGTCCGCGTGCGTGTTCGGGGCGTGGTCGTCGGTGTGCGCGGCGGCCAGTTCGCGAAAGTGCGCGGCGACGTCTGCTCGGGTCGAGCGCGACCGGATCCACGGCGTCGCCGGGTGGCCCTCGGCCGGCCAGTCGAGCAGCCAGTCCACCCGATCGGCGAACAGTTCGGCGATCCGGTCCGGGTCGCCCGCGCCGACCCGGCGGACGAACTCGGCGACCACGGCGCCGGTGCCGGGCGTCGGATCGGTCGGCACGGTGAACTGCCGGTCATGCCGGATCCGGCCGTCCGGGCCGAGCCGGACCACCATGCGCCCGGTCCACGCGACATCGCCGCCGGCCGCCGGGATCATGTACGTCGTGAAGGTGATCGTGCCGTTGTGACCGACCGCGTCCTCGGCCGAGCGGAAGACGAACCCGCCCCCGGCGACCAACTGCTCGTACGCCTCGGTGACCCTAGCCAGCAGTGCCTCGTGCCCGACGTATCGCCCGGACTCGATGGTCTCGATTCCGTCCGGTGCCCACAGCGCAACCACGGCGGCCCGGCGGGCGGTCGGGTCCGGTTCGTTCCACACGGCGACGTAGCGGTCGACGAACTCGTCGATGTCGACGTCGACGTCGACGTCGATGTCTCTGTCGAGGGGGAAGAGGGCCTCGTTCGTGTCGGGGCCGGCGCCGGTGCCGGGCGCGGAGGTAGGCGCGGGGGTGGGGTCCGAGGCGATGTCGGTGGTGTGGGTCGCGTTCATGGTCGGACCGTAGGTGGACTGCACTGACACGTTATGTCAGTGGAGTTCGGCAGAATGCGCGCATGCGGGCGAGTCGGCTGGTCTCCATCCTGTTGTTGTTGCAGACCCGAGGGCGGGTCACGGCTCGGGAGATCGCGGACACCTTGGAGGTCTCGGTGCGCACGATCTACCGGGACATGGAGTCGCTGAGCGCGGCCGGGGTGCCGTTGTACGCGGATCCGGGCCATCGCGGCGGGTACGAACTGCTCGACGGCTTCCGTACCCGGCTGACCGGGCTCACCACGGGCGAGGCCGAGTCGCTGTTCCTCACCGGCCTGCCGACCGCCGCCGCCGACCTGGGTCTGGGCTCGGTGCTGACCGCCGCGCATCTCAAGCTGATGGCGGCGCTCCCGGCCGAACTGCGCGACCGCGCCGGGCGGATCGCCGAGTGCTTCCATCTCGACGCGCCGTCCTGGTACGGCGCCGCCGACCCCACACCGCACCTGGCCGAGGTCGCGGACTCGGTGTGGAACCGCCGGCGGTTGCGAATCCGCTATCTCCGCTGGGCCGAGCCGAGCGAGACCACGCGGGTGGTCGATCCGTACGGCGTGGTGCTCAAGGCGGGCGCCTGGTATCTGGTCGCCGCACACGCGGAGTCGGCCGAGGGCGGCGGCCCGCACGGTGACGGGGGACGGGAGGCGATCCGTACGTACCGGGTGTCCCGGATCCTGGACGTCGAGGTGCGATCGGGGTCGTTCGAGCGGCCGGCCGGGTTCGCGTTGGCGGCGCATTGGCAGGACTACCTGGACCGGTTCGACCGCCGCCGGCTCCGCGCGTCGGCGACCGTGCGGATGTCGCCGATTGCCATGGACCGGCTGA
The DNA here is from genome assembly GCF_055558835.1 of Embleya sp. NPDC025285. Classification (NCBI taxonomy): domain Bacteria; kingdom Bacillati; phylum Actinomycetota; class Actinomycetes; order Kitasatosporales; family Streptomycetaceae; genus Embleya; species Embleya sp. NPDC025285. The sequence goes on along the minus strand of NZ_JBVHLU010000037.1, from coordinate 48,090 downwards.
CGCACCTGACGGAACCGGCCGTGGTGCACGCGGCCCGGGCGAGCGCCACCGGGCCCGACGCGGACGGCTGGGTGGAGGTGGTCGTCCCGATCGAGTCGGTCGAGCAGGCGATCACGACGCTGCTGCCGTTCGGCGGTGAGGTGGAGGCGCTCGAACCGGCGGAACTGCGGGCCGGGATGCGGGCGGCGGTGGCGGCGTTGGCCCGGGTGTACGGGGACGGGGGGTGAGTGGGCGGCCGGGCGGTCTTGTTGCGGTGATCCGGAGGTGCGGAGGCGCGGCGGTGCGGCCTGCGGCCGTGCGGCGGTGGGCGGACGCGGGGGCGCGTGGGGTCGTGTTCGGTCACGTGGGGGCGGGTGAGGCCGGGTGAGGCGAGTGAGGTTGGGTGGGGTCACGTGCGCATGTGGGCGGATGTGTGCGGGGGTTGATGGTGCTTTTTGTGACGATGTATCCGGATAGCCGACGCCCGCCAAGCGGATGGAGGGCTTCCGGAAATTGCATTCTTCACCGTAGCTATAGGAATCTCGGAGATCGCATGACAGTTCGACGGGCAGAATCGAGCCTTTGCCGTGGATCATGAGGGCTCCGGACGCGGTGCGCACGTGACCGCGTGATCGACGGGATCGAGGGGATCGACGGGATCGAGGGGTCACCAGATCGCGTGGTTGGACGCCTGGGTGATCAAATGTCCGAGTGACTCTGCGGGGCGCACGTCCGATTCGCCCGCGTCCCGCAGTCGGCCCGATGATCGGGCCGGGCCAGGGCCCGTCCTTCCCGATCCCGCCGCGTCGCGCCCGGCGGGATCGGGGGACGGGCTCGGGTGTGTCCGGCGTCAGCGCGCGGGCGTACGCCCCGGGCTCAACTCGCGGGACCAGGCCACCTCGCGGTCGAGTTGCCCGGTCGCGCGAAACAGGCAGACCTGATGGGTCTCGGCCAGTACGGTCGCGAGTCGGGTTCGGTCGGCCGGTTCGAAGCCCAACTTCCGCCAGAACGGTCCCGATCGGCGACTGAACAGCCAGGCCCGACGGGCGCCGGCGTCGGCGGCCCGGTCGAGCGCGTAGCGTGCCAGATCGAGACCCAGTCCCTGCCGCCGAGCGTCCTGATCCACCGCGACGCTGCGGATCAGGGCGTGCTCGCCGGCAGCGGACAACTCGAACCCGGTACTGCCGCGCACGACCCCGGCGGCGTCCCGAAGCAACCACAGGCGCACGGTGGGCGCGTCGAGCCCGCTGAGGGTGAGGTCGGCCCGGACCAGGAAGTCGTGCAGGTCGGATAGGTCGGCGGAAGTCAGTGGCGCGAGGGCGGCCTCGGTGCCCGCTTCGTTTTCGGCGCGGTTCGTCGTCATCGGCCGAGGAGGCAGAAGGGGTGGCCCGCCGGATCGGCGTACACCCGCCAACCACGAGGGTCGACACGGAGCAACACGGCGCCGAGTCCGAGGACCTGCTCGTGCGCGGCGTCGAGGTTCGGGACGTCCACGTCGAGGTGAAACTGCTGCGGACGCGCGGCGTCGGACCACTGCGGCGGCCGGTAGTCGGCGACGCGCTGAAACGCCAACACGAGCCCGGCCTCGGTATGAACGGTCGCGAAGTCGGAGTCGACCGCCCAGCGCGGATCGGGTCGGTCGACGGCGCCGCCGAGAAGCGCCGCGTAGAACCGGGCGAGTTCGTGGACGTCCGGGCAGTCCAACACGACGCACTGCAACCTGCCGACCATCGGCGTCCTTCCGGTCCGTCCGGTCCTTGGGTCCTACCGGTCCTGCGGTCCTGGGCTCCTCGTCCTCCCGGTACTCGTTGTCCTACTTCGCGAGGAGTTTGCCGAGGAGGGTGGTGAGTTGCCGGCGCTCGGCGGCGGTCAGTGCGGCGAAGCTGCTGTCGAGGAAGTCGGGGATGTCGCGCTCTGCCTCGGTGAGTACGCGGGTGCCGGCGGCAGTGATCGTGACGGCGTACGCGCGGCGATCGACCGGGTCGCGGTCACGGCGGACCAGCCCGGCCTTTTGCAGCGAGTCGACGATGCCGACCATGACGCTGCGGTCGATGCGCAGTTCCTCGGCCAACGCCTGCTGTGCACTCGGCCCGACGGCGTCGAGCATCTTCAGGACGAGGTGCTGACCTACACCCACCTCCTGACCGGCGGCGTGCGCGTCGGCCGCGCGGGCCATCGCGGCGGCGGCGCGACACAGCGCGATGTCCACGCGCTCCTCGGCGAGCCGCGGGAAGTAGTGAGGTTTGGCCTGGGTGGTGTGCTCGACGGCGGCCTTCTTCATGGCGCAAGGCTATCGCACGCCGAAAGATTGTTTGACGCAAGACGATCTGTAGGCATACGTTTTCCTTCAATCATCTGGCCCCAGATCATCTGCACAAAATCATTCTGCACCCAACTCGTCCGTGGCCAATTCGTCTGTGCCCAACGCATCTGGGCGCCGCGCATCTGCGTCCGAATCGTCTGGGTGCAGAGCATCTGTGTCCGACTCGTCTGCACTCAACTCGTCTGGGCCCAACGCACCAGCGCCCGAATCATGTTCATCCAACTTGTCTGGATGCAAATCATCTGTACTCGGTCCTTATGCGTCCAATCCGTCTGTGCTCAGTGCATCCGCGTCCGATTCGTCCTCGCTCAACTCATCTACATCCGACTCGTCTGGACGCAAAGCGTCTGCGTCCGATTCGTCTGGGCGCAACTCGTCTGCGCTCAATGCATCTGCGTCCGACTCGTCTTGGCTCAACACATCTGGGTGCGGCGCATCTGCGTTCGAATCGTCTGGGTGCAAAGCATCTGGATCCGACTCTTCTGCGCTCGACTTGGCTGCCCTCAACTCGTCTGCGTCCGAACCATCTTTGCCCGAATCATCTGTGGCCAACTCATGGGCGAAGCGCTCTCCCGTGCAGGTTGGCTCCCTCTCGAAGGAGTTTGATCATGACCGTTCTTCCTCTCTCGCCCGACGAACTGCTCGGTACCACAAGGGCCGTGCGGTTTCGGTTGGATCTGGGGCGCGAGGTTGATCGGGGGTTGATCGAGGAGTGCGTCGAACTCGCGCTCCAGGCCCCGAACGGTCGAAACCGACAGCGCTGGAGCTTCGTCGTCGTCACCGATCCCGAGCGGCGGCAGGCCGTGGCCGACCTGGTGTGGAAGGGCCTGCGCGAGGTGCCGGGTACGCCGGTGCCGGCGGCGGACGCGGCGCGGGCTTGGGCGAATCCGCAGTCCATGCAGCGGGTGATGGCGGGTGCGGGTTACCTGTTCGACCACCTGCACGAGGTGCCGGTGCACGTGATTCCGTGCATCACCGGTCGTACGGACGCGGTCGGGGTGCCGGAGCAGGCCCGGACGTGGGGTTCGGTGCTGCCGGCGGTGTGGAGTTTCATGCTTGCGGCGCGAGCCCGGGGGCTCGGTACGACGTGGACCACGCCCGACCTCTTCTACGGCCCCGAGGGCACCCGACTGCTCGGGCTGCCGGCCGACGTGATGCCCGTGGCGCTGATCCCGCTGGCGCACACGATCGGGACGGACTTCAAGCGGGGCCCGCGAGTCCCGAGTTCGGAGGTGCTGCATTGGGACACGTGGTGAGAAGCCCGGGCTTCGCCGGAGTCGGGGTCGGAGGTGGGTGGACTCGGAGCTAATCCGGCCGGGCGGCGTGGGTGGCCGGTTGCAGGAGGGCTGCGGTTAGGGAGCGGACCGATGTGGTGAGGCGGGCCGGGCCGCCGTTGTCGGTGATGTGGCGGACCAGGTCGGCGTCGAACATGCCCAGGAGGGTGTGGGCGACGAAGTCGACGTCCAGGTCGGGGTGGGATTGGGCGAGCAGGCCGGTGATGTGGTCGTGCCAGCGCAGGTAGGTGGGGTCGGCGTACTTGTCCTCGGCGCAGGCGCGTTCGTGGGCGGCCAGCAGGACGATGTTGCCGGCGGCGAGTTCGGCGAGGGCGTCGAGGAAGGCCGGCAGGCGTACCTCGGCGGGAGCCTCCGGGCCCAGGGGCGGCGGGCCCGTGACGATCGCCTCGCTGAGCAGGCGGGCACGTTCCTCCAGTAGCGCGCGGAGCAGGCCCGTGCGGTTGCCGAAGCGGCGGAACACCGTGCCTTTGCCGACGCCCGCCGCCGCCGCGACCTTGTCCAGCGATACGTGCTCGAAGCCGTGTTGGGCCAGGAGGTCCTCGGCGGCACGCAGGATCGCACGGCGGTTGCGCGTGGCATCGGCGCGTTCGTGGACCGGCTGGGACGACACGGGGCCTCCTTGAACAATCGGACTGACGGTCCGTATATTACCCGAGAACCATCCGGACTGACGGTCCGTATGGCGAAGCGGCGTGCTGTGTGCGGCCGGAGCCGATTACCGATCGCCCGGTTGCCCGGTTGCCCGGTTGCCCGGTTGCCCGGTTGCCCGAGCGCCCGAGCCCGAGCGCCGGGCTCATCCGGCACGGCCGCCGGATCGATCAATCGAGGGAGCGGATATGACTGTTCGAGCGCTGGTCGTGGATCCCGAGGCGCCGGCCGGGGTCCGGGCGGCGGAGATACCCGAGCCGGAACCGGGGCCCGGGCAGGTGCTGGTCGACGTGCGGCACGTGTCGGTCAACCATGGCGATCTGCGTACGGATGTGCGTCCGGCGGGGACGGTGCTCGGCTTCGACGCGGCGGGCGTGGTGGTGCGGGCGGCGGCCGACGGCGGTGGGCCCGAGGTGGGCAGTCGGGTCGTGGCCTGTGTGCCGGGTGCTTGGGCGCGGCGGGTGGCGGTCGACATCGACGCCTTGGCGGAACTGCCCGACTCGGTGGCCTCGGCGACCGCCGCGGCACTGCCCGTGGCCGGCGTCACGGCGTTGCGGGTGCTGCGGGAAAGCGGTCCGGTGGCGGGTCGACGTGTCCTGATCACCGGTGCGTCGGGCGGTGTCGGGCGCATGGCGGTGCAACTCGCCGCACGGGCGGGTGCGTACGTGATCGCCTCCGTCGGTGCGCCGGAGCGTGCCGCTGGACTGGTCGACCTCGGCGCGTCCGAGGTCGTCACCGGCCTGGAGGGTGTCGAGGAGCCGTTGGACCTGGTGCTCGACAACGTCGGCGGGCCGCAACTGGTTGCCGCGTGGGGGCTGTTGGCGCCCGGAGGCGGTATCCGGAGCGTTGGCTGGGCTTCGGGGGAGCCTGCGGTGTTCCCGCCGTATTCGACGTTCGCGCTGGGGGCGACCCGAACGCTGAGTTCGTTCGGCGACGCGAGCAGTCCGGGAGCCGATCTCGCCACGCTGGTCGCGCTGGTGGCCACCGGGGAACTCGTGGTCGAGGTCGGCCTGCGCGAGCCGTGGGAGCGGGTGGCGCGAGCGTTCGAGGCCCTCGCGGGCCGACGCGTCGCCGGCAAGGTGGTGCTCGACGTCGGGCCGACCGCGACGGACTGAAGCCTCGCCGGCCGTCCGCGCGCTGGACGGAGTTCGGCCCGCCGGCGAGGGCGCCGGGGAACACACCGACTGTCGGCGCGGGCCGGACGGCGCTCACCGGACGGAGTGCACACCGGCTGCGGCGCGAGCCGGATTGCACTCGCCCGGGCTGCTCGGTTGGGCTCCCACGCCCGCCCGGCCGGCTCGGTTGGCTCCCACGCCCGCCCGGGTGCCCGGTCGGGCTCCCACGCCCGTCCGGGTGCTTGGTTGGGCTCCCACGCCCGTCCGGGTGCTTGGTTGGGCTCCCACATCCGTCCGGGTGCCCGGTCGGGCTCCCACGCCCGCCCGGGCGCTTGGTTGGGCTCCCACGCCCGCCCGGCCGGGTTCTTGAACCGACGCGAACAAGCTCCCCGTCCTTGGCCCGGGGGGTTCTTGCCTCCGAGTTGGCCGGACTCCCACGCCCGCTCGGTCGGGCTCCCACACTCGCTCGGCGGGCTCTTGCTCTCGCTCGGGCGGCTCTTGGTTCTCGGTGGGGCGAGTCCTCGCCCCTGGCCTGGCCGAGGCTTTGCCACCTGGTCGGGCAGGCCCCTGCTCCCGCTCGGACAGGCTCTTGCCCTCGGTCCGGTGGGTTCTTGGTGCCTGCCTGGCGGGGCTGCCGTGCCTGGTCTACCGGATTCCTGCGCCTGCTTGGCTTGGCCGGGCTCCCGCCCCGGGTCGGCTGGGCTCTTGCACCGACTGGGGCGGCTCTTGTTCTTGGTGGGACGAGCCCAAGCCCCAGCTTGGCCGGGCTTTGCCATCTGATCTGCCCGGGCCCCTCCTGCTCCCGCCCGGCTGGACTCTTGCCTTCGCGTGGTCGGGCTCTTTCACCGATACGGCGGCAGGCTCCTGTCCTTGGCCCGGCGGGTCTTGGCCGCCTTGCCCGGGCTCCTCCTCCCGCTCGGCCGGGCTCTTGCTCCTGCTCGGGAGGGCTCCTGCCATCGGCGGGGGTGGGTTCTTGCCCCCGGCCCGGGCTCGTGCTCCCGCTCGGTCGGACTTCCGCATTCGATCGGCTGGGATCTTGTACCTGTTCGGGTGGGCTCCTGCCGTTGATGGGGCAGGTTCCTGCCTTCCGCTCGGATAGGTTTTTGCCCTCGGCTTGGCCGAGTTCCGGCTCCCGTACCCGGTCGGCTGGGCTCTTGCGGGTATTGGGGCGGGCTCCTGCCCTCATTCCAGCGGGTTCTTGCCTCCAATCAGCCGGGCTCCTGCCCCCGCTCGGCGGACTCCCGTACTTGGCTGGGTACTTGCACCCGCTGTTGCGGGCTCTGGCTTTCCCGCTCGGCCGGGTTCTTGCTCCCCGCTTGGGCGGGCTCCCACGCCAGATCGGCCGAACCGCTCCCGCTCGGGCGGGTTCCTGCCTCCATCGGGCCGGGCTTCTGTGCCTGGTCGGCCGCGCTCCCGTACTCGCTCGGCCGAACCCCTACCGCCGCTCGGGCGGGTTCCTGTCTCCATCGGGGCGGGCTCCTGTGCCGGGTTCGGCCGGACTTCCGTAGTCGCTCGGCGGACCCGTGCCGCCGCTCGGGCGGGGCCTCCACCGGGCCGGGTCTCCGTCTCCGCTCGGCCCGACCCCCCGTCCCCGCTTGGCCCGACGCCCGATGCCACCCGGGTGGGCTTCCCTGGTCGGGGCCTCGGTGGTGTCTGGTTGAGTGAGTGGATTCGCTTACGCGGATGGCGAAATCGGCTGGCGTCGATGATCGCCGGGCGGGCGATCATGCCTATGGTTGACGCGATCGAACCAGCGTCTTGCATGGGGGACCGTTCATGATCGTCGAATACATCCGCTACACGATCGCCGAAGCGGACGGCACCGAATTCGAGGCCGCGTACGCGCGGGCCGCCGAGTCGCTCGCGGCGGCGCCGGAGTGCGTGGACTACGAGTTGAGCCGATGTCAGGAGGAGCCGTCCGCGTACATCCTGCGCATTCGCTGGACGTCGACGGACGCGCATCTGAACGGCTTCCGCAAGGGTGAGCACTTCGCCGCGTTCTTCGCCGCGATCCGCCCGTACGTCACCGCGATCGAGGAGATGCGGCACTACGCGGTGACCGACGTGGTGGGTAAGGGCGGTTCGACTCCATCGCTGTACGAGTGGGCCGGCGGGGCGCCCGCGTTCGAGCGGCTCTTCGGGACGTTCTACGAGCGGGTGGCCAAGGACGAGATCCTCGCTCCGGTGTTCGCGGACATGGATTCGCATCACGCCGAGCACGTGGCGTCCTGGCTGGGCGAGGTGTTCGGCGGGCCGTCCCGCTACAGCACCGAGTTGGGCGGGCATCGGCATATGGCCTCGAAGCACCTCGGCCGGGGGATCACCGAGACGCAGCGGCGCCGATGGGTCGCGCTGCTGCTGGAGACGGCCGACGACGTGGGCCTGCCCGCCGACCCGGAATTCCGCGGCGTGCTCGCGTACTACCTGGAGTGGGGCACCCGGATGGCGATCATCTACTCCGGCCCCAACCCGCCGCCGCTGCCGGAGACTCCGATGCCGCGTTGGGATTGGGGCCAGACCCCGCCCTACCTGGGCTGAGCGACACACCGGATCGGGCCCGCGCCGCGGCCCGATCCGGCCTCGCGGCTTCGCCCCGGCCTCGCGGCTTCGCCCCGGCCTCGCGGCTTCGCCCCGGCCTCGCGGCTTCGCCCCGGCCTCGCGGCTTCGCCCCGGCCTCGCGGCTTCGCCC
>NZ_JBVHLU010000037.1:0-39944 GCF_055558835.1 Embleya sp. NPDC025285 | reverse complement strand
CCCCGGCCTCGCGGCGGTTGCTGACTTCGTTCCGGCCGTCGGGGCGCCCGAGCGTCGCGTTGCCGTTGTGCCACGGTCGCGCCGCCGCTTTGCCTCGGTTGCCTCCTCCCGGTAGGCCGATGTGCCCGAGCGTTTCGCCACGGCTGTGCCTCCGCCGGGCCGCCGTTACTTCACCGCCCCGCCCCGGTATCGCCGCATCACCACTCGTGCCACATGCCGCCGCGCGCACCGCGCCGCGTGCTGGGCTGACGTGGCGTCAACTACGCGCGTCGGCTACGGAGCGCGATCATCCGGTTTTCCGATCGATCGGGTGCAAATGCGATGAAACGGCTTTCGCGTATGTCAAACCCAAAATTTGGGTAATGGTTACCTCTCCCCTTGGCAAGGATTCACACTCCGACCCGACCGCCCCCTCGTCGCACCCGTCGTCGGCACGGCAGCATCTCCGGCGTCGATGTCACTCGTGACAGCTCCGTCACATGGAGGAACACCCACGTGAAGAGACACACTCTCGTCGCGTTCGCAGCCGCCACGACGTTGGTGGGCGGGCTTCTGACCCTCGCCCCACCGGCTTTGGCGGACGACTCGCCCGCAACTTCGGCCGAGTCCGCATCCACCCCCATTGCCTGGAAGAACTGCGGCAGCTCGAACTATCCGACGCTGGAATGCGGTTCACTCCAGGTCCCGATGGACCACAGCAACCCCGGCGGCCGACAGATCACCATCGCGGTGTCGCGGATTCCGCACACCGCCGCGAAGTCGCTCGGCCCACTCCTGGTCAACCCCGGCGGTCCCGGTGCCCCCGGCCGAGGTCTGGCCGGCTACGTCGCGAAGAACCTGCGCCCCGAGGTGGCCGCGCAGTTCGACGTGATCGGGTTCGACCCGCGCGGCTCCGGCGCCAGCGAACCGCACCTGGACTGCGTACCGGGCTTCAACAACCCGGTCCGTCCGGACACCGTCCCGGACAACTTCGGGGACGAACTGACCAACATCAAGCGGGTGTACGACTACGCCCAGGCGTGCGGCGCCAAGTACGGCGACTTCCTCAAGCACATGAACACGCCGGCCTCGGCGGCGGACATGGACTCCATTCGCGCCGCCCTCGGGGCCAAGCAGATCAGCTACTTCGGCTATTCGTACGGGACTTACCTCGGCTCGGTCTACGCCAAGCTGTTCCCGAACCGGGTCAAGCGACTGGTGCTGGACAGCATCGTCGACCCGAGCAAGGACAGCATCTGGTACGGCAGCCAGCTCAGCCAGGACGTCGCCTTCAACAGCAACCTGAAGGCGTTCTTCGCCTGGGTCGCCAAGTACGACGCGAACTACCGCCTGGGCACCGACCCCGCCAAGGTGGAGAGCGCCTGGTACACGATGCGCGAGAAGCTGAGCAAGAACCCGGCCGAGGGCGTCGTCGGCGGCTCGGAACTCGAGGACGCATTCGCGCAGGGCGGCTACAACGACTCGACCTGGGCCGAACTGGCCGAGGGTTTCTCGGGTTACGTGGTCGACAACGTCACGGGTCCGCTGCGCACGGCGTACGAGGACCTGGCGGCGCCGAGCCCGGCTAACGACAACGTCAACAGTGGCTACCTGGCCACCCAGTGCCGGGACGCGTCCTGGCCCAAGGACTGGGCGACCTGGCACCGTGACGCGGTCAAGACCTACGCCAAGGCACCGTTCCTGACCTGGAACAACGTCTGGTTCAACGCGGCTTGCGCGTTCTGGCCGACGTCCGGCCTCAAGCCGGTGAACGTCGCCAACGACAAGCTGCCCAAGACGCTGCTGTTCCAGGCGACCAACGACGCCGCGACCCCGTACCAGGGCGGCGTCACGATGCACCGGCTGCTGCGCGACTCGGCCCTGGTGGTCGAGCAGGGCGGCCGTAACCACGGCATCTCGCTCAGCGGCAGCAGTTGCCTGGACAACTACCTGAACGAGTACCTGGTCACCGGCAAGACCCCGAAGGGCAGGGGCCACGGCCCGGCCGACGCGGTCTGCCAAAAGCTCCCCGACCCGGTGCCGAACGCGGCCGGTGCCGAGCTGAAGGCCGCCGCGCCCAAGACGTCCAAGACCGCCATGTAGATCCGCGCAACCGCACCACAAGCACGTACGCAGGGCTCGTCGCCTCGGCGGCGGGCCCTTGCGCGTGTTCGAGCCCTTGCGCGTCCGTCCGGGGCGATGAGCCCGTCCGGAGCCGTCAGCCCGTCCGGAGCCGTCAGCCCGTCCGGAGCCGTGATCACGTTCGAAGCCCTGAGCCGGTTCGGAGCCTTATGCGGCATGGCAGTTCGTACCCGACGCCGACCGAGGGCGCCGTGTGCGCGATCTCGTCCTGCCGTAAGGTCTGCTGCCGAGGTTCCGGTGAAGGGGGACGGCGGTGCACCTGACGGGTGTCGGCAAGCGATACGCCCTGCGCGGACCATGGGTGCTGCGCGCGGTGGACCTGCACCTGCCGCGCGGCGGCCTGGTACGGGTCGAAGGCGCCAATGGCAGCGGCAAGTCCACCCTGCTCCGGGTCCTCGCGGGGGTCTGCGAACCGACCACCGGCAGCGTCACCGAACGCGGCTCGGCCGCCTACGTCCCCGAACGATTCCCGCCCGAACTCCCGCTCACCGCCCTGCGCTACCTCACCCACCTGGGCAGGCTGCACGGCCTGACCGGACGGGAGAGCAGGCGACGCGCCCAGGAGTGGGCCGAACGCCTGGACTTCGCGGACAAGACCCGCGCGCCGCTGCGCGGACTGTCCAAAGGCACGTGTCAAAAGGTCGCCGTGGCACAGGCGTTCATGGCCGAACCCGACCTGCTCGTCCTGGACGAGGCGTGGACCGGACTGGACGGCCGCTCGCGGGACGTCCTGGACGGTTGTGTCGTCGAACGGGTCGAGGCCGGCGCCACGGTGGTCTTCGTGGACCACGACCCGCGCCGGCTGGCCGACGAGGTGACCGACACGTATCGGGTCGAGTCGGGCGCGGTCACCCCGGCGATCTCCGCCGTGAACGCGATCCGCGTGGTGATCGACATCGACAGCGGCCACCGCCCCGAACTCGACCGCCTCCCAGGCGATCCCGACCGCGAGGAGACCCGCCCGGGCGTCCTGCGGCTGCACACCACCACGGCGCACTCCGACGCGTTGCTGCGCCATCTGCTCACCAGCGTGCCCGGGGTCGGCGTGCGCTCGGTCCGCCGGGAAGGAGACGGCGCGTGATCTCCGCCGTGGTGCGTTATCAGGCGGCCCTGGTGCTGCGTTCCTACCGGTGGGTGCCGCCGGTGTTGGTCTACGCCGCGGTGATGGCCATCGGCGTGGCCGGCGGCGATCCGCTGCTCGGCTCGTTCGCGTGGGCCGCCGCCGCGATCATGCCGATCGCGGTGTGGCTCACCCGCGTGTCGGTCACGGTCGAGCCCGCCGCGGCCCGGCAGACCGCGTCGGCGGCGGTCGGACCCGGCCGCTCGCATCTGGCGGCGCTGCTGGTCGCGCTGGTCCTGTCGGGCGTGCTCGCCGCGCTGTGCACCGGCGTGCTGGCCGCTTCCACCGATCGTATCGCCGACCACGCGACGCACGGCGTCGATCGCGGCGAGGCGATCGCCGCGGGAGCGGTGGCCCAACTCGTCACCATCCTGGCCGGCGTGGCGATCGGCGCGCTGACCAACCGCCCGCTGTTGCGTCGCCCGGCGTACGCCGTCCCGCTCGCCGCGCTGGCCACCCTGGCGGCCCTGATCGTCCCGGGTAGCCCGGCGGCGCGCGTCCTAGAGGTGGTCACCGACGCCGCCAGGAACGACAGCGTGGACCTCCCGACCACCCAACTGGTCATCGTGGCGGGCGTGTTCGTCGTCGCGGTCGCCGCGGTCTGTCGGTTGGCGGCCCGCGTCGAACACGACTGACCCCCCAGGTCGACCGAGCAGCCGCAACGCCCCTGATCCACCAGGACGACCGAGCCGGAACACCCCTCGGGCACCGTGCCGGCCGTGCACACCGGGGTCGGCTCAGGACGCGCCGAGCCACTTGGCTAGGTAGGCCGGGATCTCCTGCTCTCGGTCCGGGCGGATCGGGCCCCGCGTGGTGGTCAGGGGTACCACACCGGCGTAGGTCGGCAGGTCGAGGTCGTCGGGGTCCTCGGCCAGGCCGTGGTCGCGGATCTTCGCGGCGACCTGGTCCAACTCCAGGCGGAGCACCGCCGTCTGGGCGTTCTCCTTCGGGGAGGGCTGCCGCACGTCGTCGGCGCGGCCTGGGACCAGGTGGTCGATGATCACCCGGTAGGCGTGCAGTTGCTCGTCCGGGTCGGCGACGTAGGTCAGCGGGCCGTGCGCGATCACGCAGCGGTAGTCCATCGAGTGGTGCATCGCCGAGCGGGAGAGCACCACCGAGTCCACGTGGGTGACCGAGACCGCCACCGGGAGGCCCTCGGTGCCGCTCGCCCGCGCGGCCAGTGCGAGTTGGCCGCCGCTGGAGGTGTGCAGGTACAGACGTTCGCCGTCGCGACCGAACGCCAGAGGGATGAGTTGGGGGCGACCGCCGACGGTGAACGAGACGTGGGCCAGGAAGCCCGCGTCCAGGATCGCGTGCACGGCTTCGACGTCGTAGTGCATCCGGTCGCGGTGCCGATACGGGGTGGTGGCTGTGGTTGCGGGGTACTCGGTCATCGCGAAGATCCTTTGTACTAGTTCAAAGAACTCATTGGAGTAGTACGATAGAGGCGAGGTCGGGGAGGCTGTCAACGGCATAATCCGACGACCTGTCGCTCAACCCGCCGACCGATCTGCCGCCCGACCGCCCGACCGCCCGACCGCCCGACCGCCCGACCGCCCGACCGATGAGCCACCCGGCCCGCCGCGAGACCGGCGAGTTCGGCGTGGCCGCACAGACCCGCAGCCCATGAACGAGCACGGCCCGCACCGGACGCCCAAGTCCCCGACGCCCCGACCACCGACGCCCCGACCACCGACCCCGCCGGGCAGCAGGCACCGAACGTGCCCGGATGCAGGAGAGACATGGCCACCACCGGTCGCACCGCCGCCGACATCGCCGCATCCGTCGAGCGCGACCTGCACGCCCGCGAACTCGCCCCCGGCGACGCACTGCCGCCCGTGCGCACACTCGCGGCCGAGTTGGGCGTCAACGCCAACACCGTCGCCGCCGCGTACCGCACCCTGCGCGAACGCGGCATCGTGGAGACACACGGCCGGGCCGGTACCCGGATCCGAGCCCGACCGGCCACCATCCGGCGCAACGACCTGGGCCCGTCCATGCCGCCCGGCACCCGCGACCTGTCCACCGGCGAACCCGACCCCGATCTGCTGCCGTCGCCGGCGTTCCCGAACCCGGCCGAATGGCGCACGCTCTACCAACACGGCGCCTTGTACGAACCGTTCGCCGATGCCGCCCGCACGGTGCTGAGGGCGGGCGGCATCGACACCGCGCACCTGGCCGCGACCTCCGGCGCGCTGGACGGCCTGGAACGCGCGCTCGTCGCACACCTGCGCCCCGGCGATCCGGTCGCGGTCGAGGACCCGACCTGGGCCAACCTGCTCGACCTGCTCGCCGCGCTGAATCTGACCCCGCAGCCGATCCCGGTCGACGACGAGGGTCCCGACCCGGCCGCGACCGAGGCCGCGCTACGGGCGGGCGCCCGCGCGTTCGTGGTCACCACCCGCGCGCAGAACCCCACCGGCGCCTCGGTGTCGGCCGAACGGGCCGCCGCGCTGCGCCCGATCCTGGCCGCCCACCCGCACGTGGTGCTCCTGGAGGACGACCACGGCAACGACATCTCCGGCCTGGACCTGCACACCCTCACCGGCGTCACCACCCACTGGGCGCACATCCGCTCGGCCGCCAAGGCGTACGGACCGGACCTGCGCTGCGCGGTGGCGACCGGCGACGAGGTGACCATCGACCGGATCGGCGGCCGGCAACGGCTGGGCCCCGGCTGGGTCAGCCACATCCTGCAATTCGCGGTCGCCCACGCGTGGACCGACCCGGACGTGGCCGAGCGCATCCACGTCGCGCGCGAGACCTACCGGCTACGCCGTACCCGACTCATCGACGCCCTGCGCGCACGCGGTGTCGTCGCGATCGGCCGGACCGGCATCAACGTATGGGTCCCGGCCCCGGACGAGACCACCGCCGTCGCCTCCCTGCTCGCGCGCGGCTGGGCGGTCGCGCCCGGCGCGCGCTACCGGATCGGCTCGCCGCCCGGCCTGCGGATCACCGTGGCCACCCTCACCGCCGAGGAGACCGAGCGACTGGCCGACGCGGTGGCCGCCGCGATGCGCGTGGGAGCCGCGCGGCAGACGCGGTGATGCGTCCCGGGATTTCGAGCGGTGGGTTGGGAGGCATCGTGGCTCGTCGTGGCTCGTCGTGTCGGCGGAGAGGCGGAGAGGCGGAGAGGCGGAGAAGCGGGGAGGCGGAGAAGCGGGGAGGCGGAGAAGCGGGGAGGGGCGGCGGAAAGGCGGGGGAGAGGCGGGCAGGGGTGGCGGAAAGGTGGGGCTAGCCGAACCGTGAGGTCGGGGGGTGTCACCCTCGCCCGCACACCCCCGCCGCGTGGAGCATGAACACACTCCACCGATACGGTCTCGACCGGACCATGACGAATCCGCCGGTACGGCCCAACCGCCGTGACGCTCCACCGTCGTGACCAGTCCACCGCCGCACCCGATTTGCCCCGAGGACGTCCCCCATGCATCCCTTCCTGAAGGCGCCGTTCACGAGACGAACGTGGGCCGAGACCGGCTACGCGATCCTCACCCTCCCGCTCGCGGTGATCGGTTTCGGCGTGACCTTCGTGTTCACGGCCTTCGGCGTCGCACTGACCATCACGCTGATCGGTCTGCCGATCCTGGCCCTGACGGTGATGGGCGCGCGGGCGTGGGGCGGGGTTCATCGGGGGTTGGCGCGCGCCATGCTCGGGGTCGAGACGCCGCCACTGCGCAAATTCCGGCCCAAGCGCGGCCCGCTCGGACTGCTGGGCTCCTCGCTGGGCAACGCCGAGGGCTGGCGGGCGATCGCGTACCACGTGATCAAGTTCCCGCTGGGCGTCGTCATGGCCGTCGTGACCGGCGCGTTCTGGAGCTACGGGCTGATCATGGTGGTCTATCCGCTGCTCGTGGCGGTGTTCGACCCGACCGTCACCGACTCGCACGGCGTCGTGCGCCACTCGGGGATGCAGATGGGCGACGTGTACTTCGACACCTGGCCGCTCAAACTGGCGGCGTCCGCGTCCGGAATCCTGCTCGTCCTGCTCGCGCCCTGGGCCGTACGCGCCGTCGTATACCTGGACCGGCTGCTCATCCCGGCCCTGCTCGGGCCGACCAAGTCCGCGCAGCGGGTGGCCGATCTGGAGGAGACCCGGGCGATCGCCGTCGATGATTCGGCCGCGACGCTGCGCCGGATCGAACGCGACCTGCACGACGGCGCGCAGGCCCGGCTCGTCGCGCTCGCGATGAACCTCAGCATGGCCAAGGAGAAGCTGGACGCCGAGGACGTCGAGCGCCCGATGGACGTGGACCGTGCCCGCACCCTCGTGGACAGCGCGCTCGGCAACGCCCGCGAGGCGATCGTGGAACTGCGCGACCTGGCCAGGGGGATCCATCCGCCGGTCCTGGACCAGGGCCTGGACGCAGCGCTGGCCACCCTGGCCGCGTGCAGCGCGGTCCCGGTCGAGGTCCGCACCGACATCGACGTACGCCCGCCCGCCACGATCGAGACCATCGCGTACTTCTGCGCCGCCGAACTGCTCACCAACGTCGCACACCACTCGGGCGCGACCTCGGCGGTCGTCGACGTGCTGGTCCGGGACGGCCGGTTGCGGCTGTCGGTCACCGACAGCGGGCGCGGCGGTGCGAACGCGGGCAAGGGCAGCGGTCTTACCGGTCTGGTCGAGCGGGTGCGCACGGTGGACGGCGTACTGCGCATCGTCAGCCCGTTGGGTGGGCCGACCGAGGTGACGGTGGAATTGCCGATCCGGGAGTGAGGGTCGGGATGCGGGCGCGGTGTGCGCCGGTAGGCGTTGGGGGTAGGGGGGAGCGGCCGGAGGGGCTGGGCCGAGATGATCTGGCCTAAGACGATCTTGTCTGAGACGATATGTTCCGAGAGGATCGGCGCCCAGAGGATCAGGCCCGAGACGATTGGGTCCGAGATGCGGTCGGATCATGGGACGATCGGGCCCATGCGCATCGTCATTGCCGAAGACGCCGCGATCCTGCGGGACGGCCTGGTTCAACTGCTTCTCGACCGCGACCACGAGGTCGCGGCCGCCGTCGCGGACGCCGACGCGCTGCGCGCGGCGGTGGCCGAACACAAGCCGGATGTCTGCGTGGTCGACATCCGGATGCCCCCGACGCACACGGACGAGGGCCTGCGCGCCGCGATAGACATCCGCCGGGACTACCCCGGCATCGGGGTGTTGGTCTTCTCGCAGTACATCGAGACCCGGTACGCGGCACAACTGCTCGGCGGCAACGCGGCGGGCGTCGGTTACCTGCTCAAGGAACGTGTGGTGGACACGCGGGACTTCACCGACGCGCTGGAGCGAGTCGCGGCCGGCGGCACCGCGTTGGACCCCGAGGTGGTCACCCAACTGTTCGGTGCGGGACTGCGCAGCGGCGGATTGAGCACCCTCACCCCGCGCGAGCACGAGGTGCTCGGGCTGATGGCCGAGGGCCGGACGAACGCGGCGATCGCGAAGAAGCTGGTGGTCACCGAGCGGGCGGTGGAGAAGCACGTCGGCAACATCTTCACCAAGCTCGACCTGCCGCCCTCGGACACCGACCACCGGCGGGTAATGGCGGTGTTGCGCTTCCTCGAGCTCTGAGGCGGGGGAGCGGGAGCGGTCGAGGCGATGCGGGTTCGCGGTGCGGCCTTGCGAGGCGGTTCGCACTGTGGCCGTGGCGCGGCTTCGTGGTGCGCCGGCCGGGTCGGTGCGGGAGCGCGGATGGGCGCGTGAGGCGGGTCCGGCCCGTGCCGTGGCGCGGCTGCGGGTGCGGCGTCACGCGGCGGGGGCGGTGGTTGCGGCGCTGCCGATTGCGGGTGGCCAGCGGTGGTCCGGTGCCTGGTGTGGCCGGCGGGAGGTGGGAGGTGGGAGGTGGGACCGGTGTGGGATGTTCGGATCGCCCCCTCCGTGATCCGAACATCCCACACCGGTTCCTCGGGGCCGACCACGGCATCGGCCCCCGGCGCGGCTCGGTTCAGGGTTGTAGTGGCTTCTCCACGTCCACGCACGCGTGCCGAATCGTGTTCCGTGTGCCGACGACAGTCGACGTGAACGGCGATCCCGGTGCGGTCGGTCCGGGGGCGGCCGCCGGGGCGATCGTGCCCAACTTGTGGGTGCCCGGGCCGTTTTCGTCGGCACCGCACGCGGTCAGCGCGACGATCGCCGACACCACCGCCGCCAGGACGCCCGCCGCCGCTCCGGGCAGCGCGAGTCCGCGGCTCACCCGATCGGTCTCTCCGGTCGGGCGGCACGCCACGCCCGGCGCACCGTCGAAGGGCTGCTCCGCCGCCGCCACTCCGGCGTCGGATACCCAGGCGTGGCCCGGTTGTTCCCGAGGCGGGTCGCCACCTCCGGCCGGATGTGCCGCTCGTCCGTCGCGCTCCGCCGTCGGATGCGCGCCATGTGACCCGTGCCGCTACGGTCGCCGTCGAATCGAGTCGGCGCCTCGGCCTGCCGCGGGTCCCGCCGCGACAGTCGTGGGCACGGGGCGGGCGCCCGGTGGCCGCCGCCACCGGGCGTTCCCGCATACGCCAGGGGCGCGGCAAGCCGTACCCCCATGGACACCGGGTCGGTGAGGTCCGCGCCCCCCATGCGGTCGGACACACGCATGCACGGCCTCCCCCCAAAAAACGCCGGGCCCGCCCCACCCCGGGCGGGCACGGCGTACCGGGAGGCTAGGGACGATCCTTGTGGGTTTCCTGTGAATGGGCGGCCTGGGAAGGGATTTTCCCGACGGGGCGGGGCGCCGCGCGGGATTTCGGTACGTCGGCGCGCACCGAGGGCACCGGTGCGGCCCGGGCAGGCGTATCCGGCGGTTCCTGGGCCCGGACGCCCAGCCACGCGCGCTCGCGCGCCGCCTGGGGATCCGCGCGCAGCGGCAGCACCACCTCGATCCGAGTGCCGCGTCCGGACGGTGGCACGCCCACGGTGACCCGACCGCCGTGCAGCGCGACCTGTTGGGCCACCAGGGTCAGTCCCAGCCCGGCGCCGGGACTGTTCGGCCCGCGGTGGAAGCGCTCGAAGACCACCTCGCGCAACTCCGGCGCGATCCCGGGCCCATCGTCGTCCACGCACACCACGCCGCAATCCAGCCCGGGCAGCACCTTCACCAGCACCCGATTGGCGCCGTGCACCAGCGCGTTGCCGATCAGGTTGTCCACGAGCAGCCGCAGCCCCGCCGCGAGCCCGTACACGACCACCTCGTGCGGCGCCTCGACCCGTACCGCGGCCCGCACTTCGACGCCCGGACGGCGGGCGGGCGCGGCCCGGACCGCCGCGTGCGCGACCTCGGCCAGCTCCACCGGACCGAACGCCGCCGCGTCCACCAGGTCGCCCTGGGCGAGTGCGCGCAGCGCGGTCAGTACCGCCAACACCCGTTCGTGGCCGATCCGCAGGTCCGCGACCACGTCCTCGCGCTCGGTCGAGGCCAGGTCCGGATAGGTGGCCAGCACGTCCAGATCGGTACGCATCCCGGTGAGCGGGCCGCGCAGTTCGTGGTCGACGGTGGCGGCGAACGAACGTGCGGTCTCCAACGCCTCGCGGGTGCGCGCGGTCTGCGCGGCGTACCGGCCCAGCACGTCGTCGAGTGTGCGGCCGAGTTCGTCCACCTCGACCACGCCGGAGGGTACGTGCACCGCGTTGTGCGCGCCGCCGTCCGGATCCAGCCGGGCCGCCCGGCGGCGCAACACGCGCAGCGACCGGGTGGCCGCGGTACCGGCGACCAGACCGGCCAGTGCGGACAGCGGCACCGCGAACGCCGTCACCACATACACGCGCCGACGCAACAGCGCCGCCTGCGCGTCCGGTTCGCCCGAAGGCACGAACACGTAGAGCGCGCCGGTCGGCAGCGGCCGGGTCACCATCCGCCACGAACGCCTGTCCGTGTGCACGGTCACCGGGTACGGCGCGTGCGTGGGCAGGGGCGTTCCGTCCGGCGGTTGGGGGCCCATCCGCAGCGGCCCGTCCGGGGTGTCCACCCGCACGCCGACGTCCAGGGCCATCCCGAGCATCCGGTACTGCCGTGTGCGGATCGCCTGTTGGCGGTCGTCCAGATCGGTGCGGACCAACGCCCGCGCCGGCGGCGTCAGTCGCTCGGCCCGCTCCTGTAACTGCCGATCCTGGCGCTGGGTCAGATCGTGCCGGGCCCAACCCACCACGAGCGTGCCCGCGCCGAGTACGAGCAGCGGGACCAGGACGGCGACCGACAGCGCGACCCGCGTGGAGAGTTTCATCCGGGACCGCCCGAGATCCGCAGCACGAAGCCGATCCCGCGCACGGTGTGCAGTACGCGGGGGCGCCCGCCCGCCTCCAACTTGCGGCGCAGGTAGCAGACGAACGTGTCGACCACGTCGGTGCGCACGTCGAAGTCGTAGCCCCAGACCCGGTCCAGCAACTGATCCCGGGTCAGCACCAGCCCCGGATTGCGGGCGAACACCTCCAGCAGCGCGAACTCGCGACGGGTCAGATCCAGTGCGACGCCGTGACAGGTCGCGATGTGCGCGGCCACGTCCACCGCGACCGGGCCGACCCGCAGCAGCGGCTCGCCGGCCCCCGCGCTAGGTCGTCGGCGCAGTAACGCCCTTAATCGAAGGTCGAGTTCGCGCAGATCGAAGGGCTTCACCAGGTAGTCGTCCGCGCCGCTCTCCAGGCCGGCGATGCGGTCCGCGGTCTCGTCGCGAGCGGACAACATCAGGACCGGCGTCTCGGTGCCTCGCGCGCGCAGCGTGGAGCACACGTCGATGCCGCTGACGCCGGGCATCGCCACGTCCAGGACCACGACCTGCGGGGCCGGAGCGGGCGCGATGGGCGTCATCGGCTCGGCGGGCGCGATCAGTTCGAGGGCGCGGGTGCCGTCGGCGGCGAGGGTGACGTGGTAGCCGGCCAGGCGCAGGCCGCGCTCCAGGGCACGCCGGATCGAGGGGTCGTCGTCCACGACCAGCACGTGCGGGGGGCGGTCGGTCTCCGGTTCCGCGGTCACCGGATCGCGGCCTCCGGCTCCGGGACCGGCGGGCGCGGTATCCGTAACCGGCTCGACTTCCCTGTGGTGATCATGTCGTCGGCTCGACCCATGTCGTCCCCCGGATGGCTGCTGCCGATGTCGCGAAGTCGCCGACGTGCGTGCGTGTCGCCGTCGGCGTTGTCGGTGCACAACCTATGGCGGGAGGCGGTGTGTTGTACGCGGAATGACGGCTCGTCAGGGGCCGGGTGGGAGCGGGTCGGCGGGAGTGGTGGTGGGCTTGTGGGGGCCACCGTCGGGGCCCGTGTTCGAATCCGTGTCCGCATCCGGGTCCGCGCTTTCTGCGTCCGCGTCCGCGTTCGCCTTTACGTTCGCGTTCGAGTCTCTGTCCGTGTCCGTGTCGGTGCCCGTGCCTCTGTCCGTGCCTGTGTCCGTGTCGAGCGGGTCGCCGGTCGGTAGCTTCGCGGACAGCCAGCGGAACCAGTTCGTGCGGTTGATCGGGATCTGCGGGTTGCGCAGCAGCCACAACACGTGCCCGGCCTGGTCCCGGGTCCAGGGCTCGCCGGAGTCGCATGCCTTCGCCAGTCGGGCGCGCAGGTCATCGCCGTCCACCGCACGGGCGATCCGCGAGTACTCGCGGTCCTTGCACCGGTGCCGGCGATACACCACGAGTTCGACCAGGTCCACCAGGCGGGCCCGGACCTCGTCGTGGTGCCCGGGCACGGCGAGCAGCCGGATCAGCCGCTGCTTGGTGCTCCACACCTTGGCGTGCCGGGTCCACTCGATCGGGTAATGGGCCTCCCACTCCAGATAGATCAGCGCGTACGGCAGTCCGCCCCAATCGGGTACGTCGGCCGGCGCGAGCTGCTCGGTGAGCAGGGCCGCGGCGGGCGTACGCAGCCACGCGGCACGGAAGCGCTGCCACGCCGCCTCCTCGGCGGAGACCGAGCGCGGCACACGCAACACGATCGTGTCGTACGCCTCGCGCGCTTCGCGTGTGTCCCGGGTCACCCGCAGATACCGGTCCAGGGCGCGCCGATGTGCGATCTCGTCGTCCGACACGAGCGCGCGCATCCAGCCCAGCCGGGTGTCCCAGTCCTCGATCGCGCCGCGTTCCATCACGCCGACGATCTACCCAGGAGTCCCCCGAACAAGTCCGCCATCCCCCGGTCCGCCCACCGAATCCCTCCATCGAAGCCGCCCATGACGGCAGGGTGATCGTCCGGTTGCTGTACGTAATCCCGCGCCATTGCGTAGACCCGGACGGGCCCAGCGCGCACGCTTCACCCCGCGCTTCGTCGAGACCCCGCGCCACAGGCACCCTCTGCCTTGCGCGGCCGGGTGGTTCGGCCTGATCGGACACCCGGCGCCACGCCCGGTGGGCCGTGTGGTCAGGCCGGGTCCTCGCGCGGAGGCACGGTGGCCCGGCCTGGCCATCATGCCGAGGTGCGGGCGCCGGATCGCGGCCCGCCCGAGTGAGCCGCGCCGATGCCACCGCCGCCCAAGCCTCGCGTGGCCGCCCGATCCGGCCGGGGTGTAGGGACGCCCGGGAGTATCGAGGACTCGATCGACGCGGCGTGTGGTCCGGGAGGGCAGTGGGTGGGACGCGATGTCGTGTGCAGCCCGGGAGGGGTGTGGGTAGGACGCGATGTCGTGTGCAGCCGGGAGGGGTGTCGGCGATCGCCGATGAGGTGTCCCCTTCGGCGGCCGAGCGCGTCACGTGTCGCCCCCGCCGTCAGTGGTGGGCGGGATCGGCGGGGGAGGGTGGGTGGCGGGGCGCGCTGTGCCGATGCCGATGTCGTGAGTGGTGTGCACCTTGGGTGGCGGGCGCGTGGGTGGGGTTCAGGCGGTGCCGGCGGCTAGCTGGGGGGTTCGGGTGATGCGGCCGGTCAGGGCCAGGGTGGGGAGTTGGGGGTGGGTGGGGCGTGGGGGGAGGGCGGCTACGCCGGAGCGGTTCGGGCCGGCGGTGGCGAGTTCGGCGCGGATGCGTACCTCCATCAGGGCACCGGCCGGGGCGGCGAGCGCCTTGGCGAGGAGTTCGCAGGCGGCTTCGGTGCGGCCCTCGGCGCGTTCGACGACCGCGAGTGCGTACAGGGCATAGGCGCCGACCGGGGTGAGGCCCTTGGTGCCGGTCAGGCGCAGGGCCTGCCAGGCGCCGTCGCGGGCTTCGGCGATTCGGCCCTGGGTGGTCGCGGCCATCGAGAGCGCGGCCAGGAACCAGGCGGCCAGCGTGCCCTGTCCCGTGGCGCGGGCCAGGCGCAGGCCCTCGGCGGCGTGCGTCTCGGCCTCGACGGCCCGTCCGGACAGCGCGCCGGCGACCGCGAGTGGCATCAGGGCCGCGGCGAGGGCGCCTCGGGCGCCGTGTGTGCGAAGGACCGCGGCCTCGTCCAGCAGGACGTCGTACGCGGCCTGGTCGGTCGCCGCCGCGTGCACCGCCAGCGGGGTGACCTCCCACAGCGCGATGCCCAGGCCGTACAGCCGGGCCCGGGTGGCCGGCGCCACCATCGCGGGCGAGACGCCGTCGGCGCCCAGCGCGGCCACGACGGTGCGCAGCGGGTCGTCGTCGGCCAGGGGGAGAGCGGCCAGGGCGGTGCGGGCCTGGGTGGTACGGGCGCGGTCGCCGGCCTCCCACGCGGCGCCGGTCGCGGCGAGCAGGAGCGCGGCGCGACCGTGGGCGGCGTCCAAGAGCAGTGCTCCCGCTTCGGAGCGGTGCCCTTCCGCGTGCCGCAGGGCGGCGCGGAGGCGGATCGCGGTCCCGGAGGAGTGGGCCGAGGTGCCTTCGTCGGCGACGCCGTCGAGGTCGGCGGCGTCGGCGGTGTCGAGCAGGGTGCGGGCGCGGGTCGGGAAGCCGGCCTCCCACGCGGCGTACGCGGCGGCGACGTAGCGGCGGCGAGCCGCCGGGCGGTCGGCGGTCAGCCGGGCGGCCTGCTCCCAGGTCGCGGCGGCGGCGCCCGCGCCGAGTTCGCGGCGGGTGCGGCCGGCCCCGGCTTCGAGGGCGGCGGCGAGTTCCGCGTCGGGCCCGGTGGCGAGCGCGGCCAGGTGCCACGGTCGCCGGTAGGCGAGAGCACCGCTCGCGGCGTAGACCAGTGCTCCGTGAAGCGAGCGGCGCTCCGCGGAGGTAAGCGAGCGGCGTACCTCCTCGCGAGCCGACGCGTTCCGGAACCGCACCCGGTGTTCGGCGGTGTCGACGAGACCGGCCCGCAACACCGCGAGCCGAGCGCCACGTCCGATGCCCACCCGGCGCCCGGCGACAGCCAACTGGTCCAGGTCGGCGGCAGGTTCGAGCGCGGCCAACGCGAGCAGTCGGCGAGCGTCCTCCGGCAACGCCGCGAACGGTACGTCCCCACCCGCGACGGCGGCACCCGTACCCGCCCGACGCGCACCCGACGCGGCGGTGCCCCGGGAGCGTCCCGGTCCGACGTCGAAGGCGTTCGCGTGCGCTGATGCGCGCTCAGCGGCAGCCGTTTCGTCAAGGTTGTCGAACTCGCGTTCGTCGGAAGCATGTTCCGGCTTCGTGTGCTCGCCGGCAGTCGGTGTGCATCGCGCGTAGCTCACACCCGCGTCGGCATCGCCGAGACCCGCCCGCGCCGACCAGGCATCACGCTCGGCCGCCGACGCCGGGCACGCCTCGCGGACGAACTCGCCGATGCCTTCGCCGACTCCCACCTCTCGCCCGGTCTGCGCCACCGGTTCGTGTGTGGTGGGCGTACCGAAGTCGCCGTCGACGTGGGCGACTCGGGTAGCGTCCTGGGCCGACGTGTCGAACCGGGCGGCCTCCGCCGCGGCCCGGTTCGTGGCGTCGGGCCGGAGGTCGCCATGACGACCCTGCCCGTTCGTGGTCGAGTCGGCGTCGGCCGCGGTGTTCGATGACAGGTCGGTGGTGGTACCGGCGGCTTCCGCCGCCGCGCCGTCTTCGAACACGCCCGCCGAGGCAGGCCACTCGGTCGAGTGCGCCACGGATTCGTCGCCGTGGACCGACGCATTCGCGGCCTTCACGCTCGCTTCGTCCTCGACCGACGCGACGGCGACATCCGCAGCCGGAGCCGCAGCCACACCCGCGGCTTCCGCCCCGGCAACGCCGGCAACCCCGCCGGTGCCGCCCACATCACCCGTGCCCGCCAGGCCCGTTCCGGCCCCCGACGCCGAATTCCCCCCGTTCGCAGACGCGTCGACGCGTTCCCGTGTCGCGCGCAGGACCGCGATCGGGAGGCCCTCGGCGCGGCCCGCGATGTAGGAGATGACCGCCGCCGAGGCCGCGTCGAGCCAGTGCGCGTCGTCCACGAGGATCAGGACCGGCTGTTCCCGGGCGGCGATCACGACGAGAGAGCAGGCCGCCGCGGCGACCACGCCTCGGTCCGCCGCGCCGGGAGCCAGGCCGAGCGCGATGCGCAGGGCCTGGGCCCGGGTGTGCGGCAGGCGGCCGATCCGGGGGTGCAGCGTCGCCAGCAGTTGGCGCAGCGCCGTATAGGGGAGCGCACCGCCCCCGCGCGGGCCCGCCGTCCGCAGGACGGTCATGCCCTTCGCCTCCCACACCGCCTCCGCCAGGAGCGTCGTCTTGCCCGCCCCCGCGGCCCCACGCAGCACGACCGCTCCGCCGTCACCGGCGCGCGTCCGTTGCAGCAGTGCCGTGACGGCGGCCAGTTCGTCGTTCCTTCCGTGCAGCACGGAAACTCTCCTCGCATCTCGCTCACACCCCCGTGGTGTGGCCGGCGGCCCCGCCGGATCCGGCCGGACCGCCGCACTATGAGCCTGAGCTTGCCCGTTCCCGGTCAACACATGTTCAACATTCACTCAACGTGTGAAGTCCGGACCAAGTAATTACGGACATGTGACACCGGCATCGCGTCGACATCACGCCGGCATCCGGCTGAATATCCGTCAGTCTTTCGGTTGAAGCTTCGTGACTCCAACGCTCCAAAGCCCCGAAGGCCGGTGGCCCCATGGGTCCGTAGGTCCGTGGATCCGTCTGAAAGTCCGTCAGTCCTTGTACTCCGGTCGCCGCTTGTCCTTGCGGGCCCGAATGGCCTCCTCGAAGTTCTCCGTCGTCAGTCGCACATACAACTGGGCGTGCCCCTCGTGGTCCATGTGCGAGTGCATGCTGCCTGCCTCCATGCCGGACCACAGCAACCGTTTGGTCACTTCCACCCCCACTCGACTGAACCCGATGATCCGTTCGGCGAGTTCGTACGCGTCGTCGAGCAACTTCTCGCCCGACACCACGCGCGACACCAGTCCGATCCGCTCGGCCTCGGTCGCGTCCACGTCCCGCCCGGACAACATGATCTCGAATGCCCGAGACGACCCGATCGCCCGGGGGAGCAAATAGCTGATTCCGAGCTCGCTCGCGGTGAGCCCGTTGTTGATGCCGGCGGCCCGGAAGTACGCCGTGTCGGCGGCGATTCGGATGTCGGTGGCGGTGGCGAGGCAGAAGCCGCCGCCGATCGCCGGGCCGTTGATGGCGCCGATCACCGGTTGGTGCATCCGGCGCAGCCCCAGGATCACGTCGTCCAGGATCTCCATCGATCGGCGGGCGATGCTGGTTCGGGTCAGGCCCTTGATGCCGGGGATCCGACCGGAATTCTCCAGATCCGCACCGGAGCAGAATCCACTCCCGGCACCTGTCAATATGACGACACGCGTATCGTTGTCCGCGCTCACGGCTTCCAGAGCCTCACGAAAGGGGACCATGACGTCGAAGGCCATGGCGTTCATGCGGTCCGGACGATTGAGGGTGATGAGCGTGACATGGGGGCGGGGTTTGTCGACGAGTACGAAGGACATGGGGGCGTCATCCTCGGCATGATTGAGGGGCGAAGGGCTTCGAGTCGCACGGTGTCGGACCGGGCGACCGGGGGACCGAAGAACGCGAATCCGGTCCCGCCACCGCGAATCGGAACGAATCGCCCAATGGTCGATCGGGCGACCGGCCGCGCGCCGGCCGACGGGGAACGTTCGGTGCCGCGTCGGTGGTTCGGGGCGCGTGCCTGGTCCGCGGCGCGCACTTGGTTCGGTACCCGTACGTGGTTCGGGACACGCAAGCCATTCTTGACCAAGTCAACGAAACCGCTCAAGGCCGCCCCGGAACTCTTCGACGCCTTCGCGGGCGACTACGACCGCTATGCGGGACTGTGCGACCCCCTCGGCGAGTGGCTCGCCGAACTCGAACTGACCGGCGACCGAGCGCTGGACGCGGGGTGCGGCTCCGGCCGACACGCACTCGCCCTGGCCGGCTCCTACGCCGAGGTGCTGGCCGCGGACGTGAGCGCGCCGCTGATCGAGGTCGCGCGGGTACGGCGCCCGCACGAGCGGGTGCGCTACGAGGTCGCCTCGCTCACCGACGTACACGACGCCGAGGGCTTCGACCTGGTGCTGAGCATGGGCACGCTGCACCACCTCCCGGACCTGGGCGCGGCCTTGGCGCACCTGAAGTCGCTGCTCCGACCGGGCGGGGAGATCGTGCTGGTCGACAACGTGGCCACCGTGCCCGCCGCGACGCGCCGGCAGTACATCGTGTGCGCCGCCCGTGAACTGGGTCGTGACGTGCGCCGGCTGCGGATCCGGGACGCGTGGTGGCTGTACCGCTTCCGTACCGGCGCGGCGTGGCTGGACCATCTGATGTCCGACCACTACCTGACCCGCGCGCAGTACCGGGCCCGCTACGCCGAGGTCTTCCCGGACGCCGAATTCGTGGACCTGTCCTTCGCCACCGCGATGCGCTGGCGCCGCGCCGACGGCCTGCCGGTCGGGTAGGGGAGCGGACGAGTGCGCGAGCAGACCGCGAATCCCGGCGCGCCGGTGCGGGTCGACCTGGGTGCGGTGGCGTACCCGGCGGCGCAGGCCGACATGGCGCGGTGGGTCGCCGAGCGGCAACAGGATCTCGCGCCCGACCGGCTGTTCCTGCTCACCCACCCGCCGGTGATCACGTACAGCGCGCGCACGCCGCTCGCCGACCTCCCGGATCCGGCGTCGCCGATTCCGCTGGTCGAGGTGGACCGCGGTGGCCACGCGACCTATCACGGGCCGGGTCAACTGATCGGCTACCCGATCGTGAACGTACGGGCGCTCGGCCCCGGCGACCTGATCCGCCGGGTGGAGGATGGCCTACTCGCCGCGCTGGACACGCTCGGCTTCCCGGCGATCCGGCGGGAGACCCCCACGGGCGCACCGAGCCTGGTCGGCATCTGGACGCCCGACCACCGCAAGCTCGCGTCCATCGGCATGCGGATACGACGAGGCGTCAGCAGCCACGGCTTCGCGCTCAACATCGACCCCGACCTGAGCGCGTTCACCACCTTCACCGCCTGCGCCCTCCCGGACACGACGATGACCTCACTCGCCGAACTCGCCGCCGAGACCGGCCGCGCGACCCCCACCGAAGCCGCCGTCCGCGACGCGGTGGCGACGGCCCTCACCGAGCAACTCACCCGCCGCTAGACGCGAGGGCGCATCGGGTACATCCGGCAACGCGCCGCGTCTCCCGGCGAGGTGGGAAGACGCGACACGGAGTGCTCGCGTGGCTGCCGCGGTTCTCGGCTTGCCGGGGCGCACCGAGGCGCACCCGGCCGTCCGGCCGGCGGGCGGCCTCGTGTGCGTCTCGGATCGCCTCGTGCCCGATCGGGTACGGCCGGGGCCGCCGCGTCGGCCGGGGGTGTCGACGGTCGGCGGTCGCGGGCGGGTCAGGTCGCGCGAAGGCCGGTGACGTCCCAGAGGTGGTGGACCGGGTCGTGGATGAAATAGCGCGCGAAGGACTCGACGGTGAAGACCGTGCCGTCGCTGCGGGTGCCGGTACGCGCCCACTGGTCCTCGGTCACCGCCGCGAAGTGGTCGGCGAGTTCGGCGCCCGCCGCCGCGAGGTCGGCGGCGACCCGTACCGGGTCCTGTTCGGCGTAGCGGGACTCGATCGCTGTCGCGTCCTGGTCCCAGTTGGCGAATTCCGGGGCGTCCTGGGTCAGCATCAGCCGCAGCCGCTCGTCGAACAGGACGAACACGTCGCGCACATGGCACGCGTACTCGGTCGGGGACCAGGTGTCCGGGGTCGGCCGGATGCGCAGCTCGTCGCCGCCGGAGACGAGCAACTCGTGCCACGCGGCGGCGTTCGTGCGAGTCATCGCGGGGATCCGGGTACGCGGGACGGTCGGGGTGTCCAGCCCACAGTCGGGACACGCCGTGTCCAGGACCCACGTCCAGCTCTTGGTCTCGGGAGTGATCATGCGCCGAGAATGGCCCACCCGCCCCCGCCCCAACAAGGCATTTCCGCTCGAAGCCCCCGACAACGGCTTCCCGACATCAGGCCCCCGACATCGGCGCCCCGGACGCCGGCGCCCCTGACGCCGGCCCCCGAAACCAGGCCCCCGAAACCAGGCCCCCGAAATCAGCCCCCGACCCGGGCTCAGTGCCCGGCGGCGGTGGCGTTCGTGATCATGCGTTGCAGGACGCGCACGGTGGTGGCGTAGTCGGTGTCGGAGATGCTGTCGTGGAGGTGGGCACGAACGGATGGACCGATGGCCTTCACCCGCAGCCGCGCCGCTTCGCCCTCGGCAGTGATCCGTAGACGGTGATCAGGCGTTTCGGCGAGCCAACCCCGGTCGACCAGCGCGGCCGACTCGGGGCCGAGCCGATCCTCGGGGAGCAGGTATTCGCTCATCGCCTCGGTGAGTTCGGCCACGGATCGGGGTTTGCCGTCGACCGAGAGGTCGTCGGTGGAGAGGTGACGCAACAGCCAGAACTGCGGCTGGGTGATGCCGAGCTCCGCCTGTCGGCCGCGAATGTAGGCGATGACCTCGCGGTGCGCGAGACCGGTCCAGTAGCCGACGGGCTGCGTGGCGAGTTCGGCGTCCGTGGCGGTCGTGGTCGTGGCTTCGGTGGTCATCGGAGGCTCCCTTCCGGCCGTTGACGATCATCGTGTTGATCATCCGGTGGTGATCATCAGGCTAGGCCGCAGGGGAGGGGACCGAATCCGTAGAACCACGTGCGCGCTCGACCGGAGCCGGAGCCGGAGCCGGAGCCGGGGCCGGAGCGGGAGCCGCGACCGCGACCGCGCACTCGACCTCGCCGACGACCGGGCCGGGCGAGCCTCGGCGAGCGGTGGTCGAATCCCGAAATCCCGCCCCGCACTCAGGTCGATAAACCGACTAATGGAACGGCCTCGCGAAACCGACCCAACGAAACGGACCCAACGAAACCGGCCCAACGAAACCGGCCCGGCGCCGCCCGAGCCCGCCGGTCGGCTATCGCTTGTCCCGCTCGGCTTGTGCTCCGGATATCGAGCCTCTTTTGTTCTTCTCCTTCTCGGTGGGCAAAAGCTTCTCGGCGACGATCCACACCGCGAAGCCCAGGACGATCAGGGCGATGCTCGCGGCCACATCGTGCCCGTGCAGAAAGGACTGCCGGGTGAGCAGTGTCCACAGACGGAACCAGCCGAAGAAGTGGTGGATCATGCCCCCGACGCCCTGGAGAACCAGGAGCAATCCGAATATGTCGAGGATCTTTCGCATATTCGTCAATCTACTGACAGCAATTGACCTGCGACACGGCCAAGCGGTCATATTCCGCCGACCAAAGTCGAGAACCTCAACCCCGGGCCGCTACCTTCGTCGCCCCGATCGGCGAGACCCGCCCCCGAACCCGACGCCCGAACCCGACCGCCGACCCCAACGCCCGGACCCAACCCCCGAACCCAACCCCGGATCCGCCCCGCCCCACCCCGTCCCGGGACCGGTCCCGACCGGTCCCGACCGCCTCGGACCACCCCTGACCAGCCCCGTCGGCCCGGTGACCACAACCCCCCACCCCCGACCCCCGGCACGCCCTACGATCGGGGCATGTTCGTGATCACGCTGACCTACGTGGCCCCCATCGAGGACGTCGACGCACTCATGCCCGGCCACCTCGAATGGCTCGACCGGCACTACGCCGCCGGCACCCTCCTCGCCTCCGGCCGCCGCGTCCCCCGTACCGGCGGGGTGATCCTGGCGCATGCCGGCGACCGGGCCGCACTGGACGCCGTGCTCGCGGAAGACCCGTTCCGGCGCGAGGGCGTGGCAACGTACGACGTTGTCGAATTCGCACCCACCAGGACCGCTCCCGGGCTGGAAGGTTTGCTCCCGACGGTCTGAAGTGCCGTCAATAGCCGTTCATTTCCAGCACATTTGATGGCGATTACTCACTAATTCAGACAACAAACGAGTACAGGCTTCCGCATTCACGCCTTCGGGTGATTTCGTGTTGGGAACACACCGGTCCGGGCGATGGGGGTCGCTCACCTGCCGGGACGTGCATCGCACGCCGGGTACCCCAACCGCAGCACCCATTCCCCGCTCGGCGCCATACCCGGCGACACCGGATACGACGGCACAGCTTGCGACAGGACGTGTGGGGAGGCGTTGACCGATGCGCGTGCGAGATACCCGGATGCCGCCGTGGCCTGCGGAAATGTTCACGCCCGAACTGCCCGTGGCGACCGCCAGGCTGCGTCGGCGGGTCGCCGATTCGGTCCGTCCCGACGGAGCCGTCCGCGGCCCGTGCCGCAGTCGCGTGCTCGAATCGGCACTGCTGTTGCGGCTGCTGGAGCGGGCCGGTCTCGAGGCCGATCACCACCGCCGGCTCGCCGGGTTCCTGGCCGATCGCCTCGACAGTGTCGAACCTCTGGATCGGTTGCTCGCGACGATCGCTTTACGCCACTCCGGCGAGACCGTGGAGCACGCCTCGGGTGACCTGCTCGACCGGTTCCTCCAGCGCGCGCCGGCGTTTCTGAACGCCCGCAAGCGGGTCATGCTGGAGACCGTCCTCGCGCTGCTCGGCCCACCGCGTCGCGCCGCCCGCCGGCCGTTCGACCCGGACGCGTTCGACACCGGCAACCTGCACCCGTGGGCGCACGTGCAGACCGTCGCGCTCAAGGTCGCCCTCGCCGACCTCACCGGTCATGCGGACGAGATCGACCCGGCCGACCTGCGCCTGCTCCTGGATACCCAGCAGGCGTCGGGAATCTGGGAGGGCAACCTCCTCGTGCACCTGTTGGTGCTGCACGCGCTTGCCGACCGGCCGTACCTGGACGGCCTGATCGTCAACGGCGTGGCCAAGGTGCTGGCCCACCAACGCGCGGACGGCGGCGTACCGTTCGTGACCGACACCGACACATGGTGCGCGGTCACCGCGGGCGTCGCGTTGGACGCGGCCGGTGCACCGTACGAGGTCCGCCGGCGGATCGCCGACTACCTCGCGGCCGGCCAACGCGCGGAGGGCGGCTGGTCGTACACCGAAGCGGCGGCGCTCGCCGACGTGGACGACACGTCGGTGGCGATCGAGTTCCTGCACGCCACCGACCCGGTGCGCTACCGGCGCAACATCGACTTCGGCTTACGCACCTTATGGTCCTACCAGGCCCCCGACGGCGGGTTCCCCACCTACATCGCGGGCGCGCCGTCCGAGGCGTGCATGACCGCCGCCGCCGTCAACGCGCTCAGTGTGCGTGCGCCGCGGCACGTGGAACGTATCACCGCCGCACGCCGGTTCCTGGCCGGCGCCCAGCACCCGGACGGTACGTTCGACCCGGACTGGAGCCGCAGCCGCTACCACGCGATCTTCCGCGCCCTGCTGGCGACCGACGCGTTCGGCCCGGACGCCTACCGGGCCACCGTCAAACGGGCGCTGACCGCGGTGCGCGAGGGGCAGAACCCGGACGGCGGCTGGGGCCAGCAACCCGGCGACCCCAGCGACGCGATCAGTACCGCGTACGCCCTGATCGCGCTGTGCCGACAGAACGACCCGCGCCCGGTCGCACGCGGCGTCGAACACCTGCTGCGGGCCCAACGCGCGGACGGCGGTATCGAGTCCGTACCGGACATGCTCGGCACCAGACCATTCCTGTACGTGATCCCGTGCCTGGCCGACCACTTCTCCCTGCTGGCCCTCGGTCATCTGGGCAATCGACTGACCGCCCGATCGCACCGCCGGCCGGGTGTGCCACCCGGCCCGGGCGCCTCGGCGGCGCATCCCGCACCTCTGCGCGCCCCGGCGCCCGGCACCGCCGGAACGCGTGGGGGCAGGAACCATCCGACGCAGACCGGCGAAAGGAGCCCGGCGTGAGCACTCCCACCGTCGTCGACCTCCCGATCAGCTTCCACCTGCCGAAGCTCGCGAACCTGTTGCCGATGACGTTCCATCCCGAGACCGATCGCCTGATGCGCGAATCCCGCTGGTGGGCGCACCGGCACCTGGGTTTCGCGTACGGCGGCGACGCTGCTCGGATCGACAAGAACGTGGACGGCACGCTGCTGGTCTCGCTGTCCGTTCCGCACGCGGACTACGAACTCGCGCTGACCACGGCCAAGGTGATGAACTATCTGATCGGCATCGAGAACAGCCTCGTCGACAAGGCGGGCCTGGGCGGCAGTTCGTTCGCCACCCGCAATGTGTTCGGTCGATTCATGTCCGATCTGCTCGGCTGGGGGGACGGCTCGACCCCCCTGCGTGAGGACTTCTCCTGGCTGCGCGAGCGCATGCCGCCCGCGCGCTGGATCCGCTTCGTGTCCTACATGGAGGACTT
Source organism: Embleya sp. NPDC025285 (assembly GCF_055558835.1). Lineage (NCBI taxonomy): Bacteria > Bacillati > Actinomycetota > Actinomycetes > Kitasatosporales > Streptomycetaceae > Embleya > Embleya sp. NPDC025285. The sequence continues at coordinate 15,244 of NZ_JBVHLU010000037.1, read as the reverse complement.
CGCCCACGGCTTCACCACCGAACTGGAGAACTGGCGCGACGCCGGGATATCGGACTACGACACCTACATGGACGACCGCCGGCACAGCCTGGGCGTGCGCTGGCTGTTCGGCTTCGCCGAGGAGGGCGTTCCGGGTGTGGCGCTGTCCCAGGAGGCGTTCCGCACCGCCGACATGGTGGCGATCCACGACACCGCGATCGACGGCTACACGCTGATCAACGACCTGGTCTCGTATCGCAAGGAACTGGTCATGGACGACCGGGTGAACCTGGTCTACTACCTCGGCGAGGCGGAGGGGCTCGACCTCGAAGGCGCGATGAACAAGATCTGCGGATTGATAGACGCCACCGAACGCAAGTTCCTCGACCTGCGCGACCGGATCATGGCCGGCCCGCACGGCGGCGAGCCGGGGATGCGGGCGTACCTCGACGAGGTCGGCCACGTGATGACGTCCAACCTGTGGTGGGCCACCGTCAGCAAACGCTACGAACCCGGCGGCTTGGGCTGGGACGGCTCGACGGCCGGCACGATGACCTTCCACCGGGACCGCGCGGTCTTCGTTCCCGACCCGCAATCCGTCACATAGCGGACGGTCGATCCGGTACTCCACCCGTCTACCGACCCGGTACCCGTCCCGATTCGCGACCCGACACGCGTCCCGGCTCGCGCACGACCCACCGCCCCTCCCACCGCCCGGCGCACCCCTCGGTGCGCCGGCGGGCTTTGCCGGAACCTGACGTAACGTCAATCCTGCTCCGGGGCGGCTTTAATCATTCACTCATGAAGCGCGTCCATGCTGCCTACATGGACTTTCCGCGTTGTGGCACCCCGCGTCCTGCGGTTCGATCCGGCTCGACCCCCGTACGGACGGTGCGACCGCCCGTCGCCCTCGTCACCCTCGTCGCACCGCCGAGAAAACGACGGGCCGACGGCGAGGTGGTCGCCGATTTCGGGGCAGGCGCCCGGTGATGGCACTCTCCTTCGGCACCTCCGACAAGCGCACAGCGGACCTGCGCCCGGCTCCCGCGCCGGCGCGCGCGGCCGAGACCCCGGGGCGCGAGCAGGCACCCGGCGGGACCGATCCGACCCCGTCGTCCCGCACCGGCCCGCGCGCCGCCGCCGGCCGCCGGCCGCACCTGCACCGGGTCGACCTGATGCGCGACATCGCCTTCCTGTGCGTGATCGTCGTGCACGTCATCGGCGTCACGTACCCCTTCCCGGGCGAAGGCCCCGCGTTCACCCAGCTCGTGCTGCACTCGACCCGCGCGGTGTTCTTCTTCGTCAGCACGTTCGTGCTCTTCCACAGCGCCTACGGACGCCCGCTGCGGGTGGGCGCCTTCCTCACCAAGCGGTTCAAGCTGCTCGGCGTCCCGTACCTGCTGTGGTCCACCGCCTACTGGGTGCTGGGCGACCACGAACGGATCCGGCACGACCTGCCCGGCGCGCTGACCGACCTGCGCGGCGGCATCGTCTGGGGTGGATCCTGGTACCACCTCTACTTCCTGCTCGTCTCGCTCCAGATCGCCGTGCTCCTGCCGCTGTTCGTCAAACTGGTCCGCGCCTGCGCGGGCCGGCACGTGCTGCTGCTCGCGGTCACCGGCGTGGTGCAACTTGCGGCGCTGGTGGTGCTGTTCCACGAGATGCCGCTGAGCGGGCCGCTGGAGTGGTATCGCGTGCACGGCGGCATGTTGTTGCCGACCTACGGCTTCTTCGTGATGGCCGGCGCGCTGGCCGCGGTGCACCTGGACGCCTTCCACGCGTGGATCCTGGGGCACACCCGGACCATTTGCGTCGGCACGCTCGCGATGCTCGCGCTGACCTACGCGTGGTACCGACACACCGTGGCCGCGGGTCGGGACACCGCGACCGCCTCGATCGCCACCCAGCCGGTGAGCCTGTTGTGGGGGCCGTTCGCGGTGCTCGCGCTGTACGCCGTCGCCACCCGCTGGGAGCGGGCCCGAACCCCGTTCCCGGGACGCGCCGCCGCCGCGCTCGGTGCGCAACTGGCCTTCGGGGTCTACCTGGTGCACCCGATGATCCTGCGGTTGCTGGAACTGAGCGGGTTCGCCGCCGCGTTGCCGTGGTCGCCCGTCGCCGACACCGCCGCGCTGGTCGCCGTGGTCGCGATCGGATCCGCCGGATTCGCCTGGCTGGTCTCGCGGACCCCGCTGAGCCCGTGGCTGATCGGCCGCGAGCGCGCGCGGGGTCGGCGGCCGGCCCACCGGATCCGGCGGTCCGTACCGGCACCCTCGGGTCAGCAGACGGGCAGCAGGTCCTTCGCCGAGCCGGTCGTCTCCAACCAGGCCTCGGGCGCATAGCCGGCGCCCTGTCCGGTGGTCACCAGCACCCACTGATCGCTCTTGCCGCCACGCCAGCCGTAGACGTTCGAGCCCTTGGCCCGGCAGGTGGCGGTCAGTTCGGTGCCCGCGCTCACCTCGGCGATGGTCTTGCCCTTGCCCGGCTTCTCGCGTATCTCCAGGCCGATCGCCTGGCGTGCGATGACCGCCAGCTTGGCCGTCGAGGTGGGCGAGGGCACCGCGGTGCCACTGCCGCTCGCGGACGGGTTCCCCGATCCGGACGCGTTGGGCAGCGCCGTCGCCGAGGCGGACTTCTTGCCGTTGTCGCTCCCGTCGGAGGAGAGCAGCCACCACGCGAGGATCACTATCGCCCCGATGATCACCGCCCCGATCACCAGCCCGTTCCCGGGTTTCGGGGGGCGCGGACCACCCGGGCTCGCCGCCCGACGGGCGAGCGTCATACGACGCCAATCGAACCGGGACGATCCCCCAGAGGGCATGGTGACTCCTTCACGCAAACGTGCGGTGGTACGGGCGGAACCCGATACTCGATTCTTCCGTGTATCGACCCCGTCACGGTAAAGCGATCCCGAATCGCCGCGCCGTATGATTCCCGGCCACATGTCGTCTCGGACCCCTATGGTCGGCGCATGACCTCTGCGCTGCCACGGATCACCGACGACGAACGACGAGCGCGTTTGGGCATTCGGCATCGCCTGGCGCCCGGCGCGCGAGCCGCGAGGGCGGAGGACGCGGCCCGCGCCGTGCTCCTGCTGCACGCCACCGACCCCGCGACGGTGTACGTGTCCACCTGCGCGCGCCTGGTCGAGCCGTCGTCGGCCGAGGTGGAACGCGCGCTGTACGAGGACCGGACGCTGGTGCGGATGCCCGGCATGCGGCGCACGGTCTACGTGGTTCCGCGCGAGATCGTGCACGTGGTCCAGCGTTCCAGCACCGACGCGGTCGCGATCACCCAGCGCCGGGTGATGCTCCAGTTCCTGGCGTCCGGCGGCTACGACGAGGCGTGGTTGGACAAGGTCGAGGCCGACACCGTGGCCGCGCTCACCGGGATGGGCGAGGCCACCGCGATGCAACTGGGCGAAGTGGTCCCGCTGTTGCGCACCCAGATCCGAGTGGCGGTCGGCAAGCCGTACGAGGCGAACCAAGGGGTGTCCACACGGCTGCTGTTCACGCTCTCCTGCGAGGGCAGGATCGTGCGGGCCAGGCCGCAGGGGTCGTGGTTGTCCAGCCGGTTCCGATACACCATCGCGCCGCCGCTGCCGGAGATCGGCAAGACCGAGGCCAAGGCCGAACTGGTGCGCGGATGGCTGGCCGCGTTCGGGCCCGGGACGCTGGACGACCTCAAGTGGTGGACCGGATGGACGCTCACGGACACCCGACACGCGCTCGCCGCGGTGCGCGCGACGGAGGTGCGCCTGGACGACGGAAGCGTCGGGTACGTGCTGCCCGGCGACGAGGCGCCGGGCCCGACACCGGAGCCGTGGGCGGTGATGTTGCCCGCGCTCGACGCCACGCCGATGGGTTGGAAGGAACGGGACTGGTACATCACCCCCGAACTGCGCGAGCGCCTGTTCGACCGGATGGGCAACATCGGCCCGACCGTGTGGTGGAACGGACGCGTCGTCGGCGGGTGGGCCACGCGTGCCGACGGTGAAGTCGTCTGGCGCGCGCTGGTCGACCTCCCGCCGGAGGCGGTCAAGGCGATCGAGGCCGAGGCGGCCCGGCATACGTCGTGGTTGTCCGGGACGTGCGTGACGCCGCGCTTCAGGGTCCCCCTGGAACGGGAGCTGAGCGAGTGAAGCGGATCCACGGATTCGCGCGGGCCTTCGGGGCCGGGCGGGACTCAGTTCCGGGCGGCCGTCGCGGACAACTCGGCGGGCGCGGTCCGGACCCGCGGGGCCGTGGTGTAGACGACGAGGAGCAGATCGGGGTCGCCCGGAAAGGACAACGTCTCGTAGGCGGTGTCCAGCACGCTGCCGTCGGCGGGGCGTAGCCGCTTGGTGCCGTGCGTCTTCTCGGCCACCTGGTGGGCGTCCCACAGCGGCCGAAAGCGCGGATTGCCGGCGGACAACTCCTCGACCAGCGCGGCCATCCGCGTGTCCGGGGAGTGGCGCGCGGCGTCCAGACGCAGGAAGGCGACCGTGTCGGCGGCGACCCGCTCCCAATCCGGGTAGAAGCGAGCCGCGTCGGCGGACAGGAACGTGTGCCGCGCCATGTTGCGCTCGTGCGGTGCCATCGCGCTCAGCCCCATCACCGCGTCGGCGGCCGCATTCCATGCCGACACGTCCATGCACCGGCCCAGGACGAACGCGGGCGCGTCGATCCGGTCCAGCAGCACCTGTACGCCCGGCCGCGCCGTCGAGGGCGCGACCTGCCGAGCACTCGTCCGGGTCGGCCGGGCCAGATCCCACATGTGCTGGTACTCGGTGGGGTCCAGCCGCAGCGCGCGTCCGATCGCGTCCAGGACGGCGTCCGAGACATGCTGCCCCCGACCCTGCTCCAGTCGCACGTAGTAGTCGACGCTCACCCCCGCGAGCTGCGCGACCTCCTCGCGCCGCAACCCGGCCACGCGCCGCTTGCGACCGAATACCGGCAGCCCGACATCCTCGGGCCCGACCCGAGCCCGACACGCACGGAGGAAGTCGCCGAGCTGTTCGAAGGACGCGTCACTCATGCCCGGACTCTAGCCGCCGACGTATCGGCGGCCGGCGCGGACCGCCCGGAGGTGGTACGGGCAGACCCAGGAAAACGTGAGCTCTGGGTGCCCTCGCCGAACGCGGGCAAGGTAGGTGCCGTCGACGGGGCACCCGCCCCGGATCGTCTCCCCGCATCGCTTCCGCGCCTGGTTTTCGCGCACCGCCTCCACAGGAGTCCTCCCATGAGCTACACCGCACTCGCCGGTCGGATCGCCGTCGTCACCGGAGCCGCCAGCGGCATGGGCGCCGAGACCGCGCGCCTGCTCGCCGCCCACGGCGCGCATGTCGCGCTGCTCGCCCGCCGCGAGGATCGGCTCAAGGAACTGGCCGCCGAGATCACCGCCGCCGGCGGCACCGCGCTCGCCGTCGCGGTCGACGTCACCGACCAGGCTTCGGTGGACGCCGGCGCGGCGCGGATCCACGCCGAACTCGGCCGGGTCGACCTGGTCGTCAACTCCGCCGGGGTGATGTTGCCCAACCCGGTCGACGACGGCCGGATCGACGAGTGGACCCGGATGATCGACACCAACATCACCGGCGCGCTGCGGATCATCCGCGCGTTCACCGCCGACCTGGTGGCCGCCGCGGCCGACGGACGCACCGCCGACCTGGTCGACATCTCCTCGATCGGCGCACACGTGACCTTCCCGAACTACGCCGTGTACGGCGCGACCAAGGCCGCGCTGACCCACCTGTCCGCTTCCCTGCGCAGTGAACTGGGCCCGCGCGACGTCCGGGTCACCAACATCGAGCCGGGCCTGACCGACACCGAGCTGGGCTCGCACATCGACAACGCGGAGCTGGGCGAAGCCGGCCAACTGGGTGCCATGTTCGACACGATCGGCAGCCTCGCCGCGACCGACGTCGCCGACCTGGTGGCGTACGTGGCGACCCGGCCGCGACACGTGAACCTGCGCCAGATGGTGATCCTGCCGACCCGCCAGGCGTGAGCCGGACGGCGCGGACGGAGCCCGCGCACCCGGGCGATGACCCCGGTCCGGCCCGTCGTACGGACGCCGGCGGTACGGCGTGATGTTGCGCGGGCCGGGGGGTGTTGACTATGACTTGTCAGGCCCGCCCGCCACCCCGTACGAGGAGCCTTCCGTGGCGCTGTTTCGTCGCCAGTCCCGCAACCAGCAGAACGCCGCCTGGGGGCAGGACGTGCGCGGCGTCCTGATGAGCGCGCCGCCGGATCGCATTCGGCAGGACCTGCGGCTGATGATCAGCCGGCCCGGTCCGCACCTGGGCACGCAGGGCATGGTGTGGCCGCTGGGCGATCGCGGCGAGATCCTCGCGGTGGCGTGCGTCAAGGGCCCGGACGGCACCGCCGTCACGATCGAGACGCCGATGGTGCAGCACTGGGGGATGGCGGTCGAGGACGTCTGGCTCCAGGCCGCGACGAACCTGCGGATGGAGAGCTTCAGCGGCACGCCGATGGAGATCTCCACCGGCACGACCCTGCACTCGCTGCTCGGCCAGAGCTGGCCCGGCTCCGCGCAGTTGTTCCGGCTCGGTGAGGCGCTCGGCGACCCGCTGCGCGCGGGCGCGCTGGTCGTCCCGCCGATCGACAACGGACTGCTCGCGCTGCCGCTGAACTCGCAGCGCACACTGGGCATGGCGGGCTTCGTGCTGAAGACCGCCCAGGGCCTGACGCGGGATCAGCAGCCTTTGTCCACCGGCATGTTCTGGTGGCACGAGGGCATCCTGGAGGAACTCGAGGTCAATTGGCGGGGACCCGAGCACGCGTCCCTGACCGGGTCCGCCCGCTTCGGGCAGGTGGTCCGCGCACTGCCGCCCCAGTGACTGGGGACGCGTCCCACCCCTCCCACCCCTCCCTCCCCGCCCGCACCGAGGAGTCGTCATGCCCGCCGTGTTCTCCGAACTCGTCGTCGACGCGCACGACGTGCCCGCCATCGCCGAGTTCTGGCGCCGAGTGCTCGGCTGGAACCTCACCGTCGATGGCGAGGACATCGAGCTGAGCGCGCCCGACGGGTCGCTGCCCACGATCCTGTTCCAGCCGGTTCCCGAGGGCAAGACGGTCAAGAACCGGCTGCACATGGACGTCAGCCCGGCGATCGGCTCGGACCAGGAGAGCGAACTGGCCCGGTTGCTCGCGCTCGGCGCCAAGCCCGCCGACATCGGCCAGGGCGAGTGCGGTTGGCATGTGCTGACCGACCCCGAGGGCAACGAGTTCTGCCTGTTGCGCACCCCCAGGTAGGGCCGGGCGGCCGAGGCGCCCGCCCGGCCGGGTTCCGGTGTGGGCGGGCGGCGTTCGGCTCACATCTCGGTCAGCCGATACCGGTAGTGCTCCCGCTCCACCGTCCACGCCCGGCCACCCGCGTCCGGCGCGTGCGGGAAGTCGGTGCCCACCGGGACCGCCTCCAGCCGCAGCCGGTCGGCGTTCACCACCGGTGCGCCGGCCACGCCGTAGTACAGGTCGACCGCCGCGTCGCGGTCGCCGTAGACCAGGATGCGGTCGCGCATGAGCACCGCGAGTGCGGGCCGCTCCGGGTCGAACAGGCCCCACGTCAGCCCGTCGCCCGGATGCCCCAGGAACAACACCGAGCGCGGTTCGGCCAACGCGAATCCGGTCAGCCGCATGTCCACCGGACCCAGTACCGGGCCCGCGTCCACCGCGCCGTGGTCGAGCAGAACGCGCAACACGTCCAGCGCGGCCGGCGGCAGATCCTCGCCGATCACCGCGAGATCGCCGGTCAGCGCGTGGGTGCGCCCCGGCCCCGCGTGCGGGCCACGCAACTGGAGGAATCCGCAACGGGAGACCGACACGCTGGTCAGCGTCCCGTCCGCGGCGCGCTCCCACGCGACGGCCAACTCCAGGCCCGGCCGCAGCCACATCGGGGCGACCAGCACCCCGTCCGGCGCGAGCTGCGCCACCCAGGCCGGCGGCAGGTCCGGGACCCCCACCGTGGCCTCGATCCGGTCGAAAGGCGCGCGATCCGCGACCCCCTCCCAGCCGTCCCCGGCCCGCACGTCCACGTGCACCCCGAGCCCGGCCAGGCGCCGCGCGGCCGCGCCCGCCAGATCGGCGGACACCTCGATGCTGACCACTTCGCCCTCGACCCCGGTCAACCGGGCCAGCAGCGCCGCGTTGTACCCGCTTCCGGTGCCGATCTCCAGCACGCGCATCCCCGGCCGGATCGCGAGCTGTTCGAGCATCAGCGCGACCATCGCCGGCTGGCTGACCGTGCTGTCCGGCAGTCCCCGGTCGTCGGTGGACAACACCACGACCCGGTCCTCGTAGGCGCGCTCCAGCGAGGACACCCCGGGGGTGAACACCTCGCGCGGCACCTGGGACATCGCGTGCGCGACCGCCTCGGTGCGTACGCTCCCGGTCAGGCGCAGCCGCTCCACCAGCGCCATCCGCAGGCGGGCCGCCGTGCGCTCGTCGCTCATGGCCCACGTGTACCCGCCAGGGCGGGATCCGGCACCCCGCACGGCGTCCCGGCGCCGGTGCGCACCCGCGCGGGCCGCTCGGGCGGACCCGCGTCCTCGTCGGGGTGGCCGTTCTCCGTCGGGCAGGTCCGTACGGTGACCGGCGTGCGGTGCGGGCGCTACCCGAGGGGGTTTCTACGGGTGTGCGGCGCGCGATCCGGTGCGGGCGGTGACCTCGTTCGGGGAGAGGTAGGCGTCGGTCTTCTCCAGGTTGCCCATCCGGCCGTCCTGATCGGACATGAAGCCCAGTCGGACCAGGTCGTCGCCCGCGAACGCGTGCTGGATCCAGTTGGAGAGCACCCGGGTGCGGGCCCGGATCGAGGGCACCGTCATCAGGTGGTAGCCGCGGGTGATCGCCTGCGCGGGCAGACCGCGCATCTCGTAGCCGAGCGGTCGGGCCACCGCCTGGGTGCCGCCGAGGTCGACGACCAGACCCAGGTCCTTGTGCCGGAACGGGCTCATCGGCTGCCCGCGCAGCGACGCGACCACGTTGGCGGCGGCGACCTTGGCCTGCCGGTGCGCGTACTGCGCGGTGGGCGGGCAGATCGCGCCGTTGCCCTTGGCCAGGTCCGGCACTGCCGCGGCGTCGCCGAGCGCGAACACGTCCGGGTGACCGGGCACGGCGAGGTCGGCGGCGACCGCGAGCCGGCCGCGGATCAATTCGGCGCCCATCGTGCCCATCAGCGGGCTCGCGGTGACCCCCGCCGTCCAGACCAGGGTCCGGCAGGGCAGCTTCTCACCGGTGGTCAGCGTCACCGAGTCCTCGGTGATCTCCCGCACGCTGATCCCGAGCCGCACGTCCACGCCGCGCTTGGCCAGCATCTGCAGCGTGGCCTTGCCCAGGTTCTCGCCGAGTTCGGGCATCAGGCGCGGTGCCACGTCGACGATCATCCAGCGCACCTGCGCCGGGTCCAGGCGGGGGAAGTGCCGGAGCGAGTTGGTGGTGAGCATCTCCAGGCACGCGGCGGTCTCCACGCCCGCGTAGCCGCCGCCGACCACGATGAACTGGCAGCGCGAGGCACGCTCGGCCGGGTCGATGCTGGAGTTGGCGATCTCGAGTTGGGCGATCACGTGGTCGCGCAGATAGACCGCCTCGGCCAGGTTCTTCATGCCGTGCCCGTAGGTGGTCAGGCCCGGGATGTCGAAGGTGCGGGTCACGCTGCCCGGTGCCAGGACGAGCTTGTCGTAGTGCTCGTTGGTGATCTCGCCGGAGATCTTGCGCACCACGCACACCTTGGCGGCCAGGTCCACACCGATCGCGCCGCCGGGCAGCACATGGGTGCGCTTGAACATCCGGTGCAGCGGCACCGCCGTGGTGCGCGAGGACAGTACGCCCGCCGCGACCTGCGGCAGCAGCGGCCGGTACACCATGTAGTCCATCGGACTCACGAGGACGATCTCCGCCTCGCGTGGACCGAGCGAGCGTTCCAGCCTTCGCACCGTTTCGAACCCGGCGAATCCTGCTCCGACGACGACCACCCGCTGCACCATGGTTGCCCCTTCCGGGAAGGCCGGGGCAGGAAACCCGCGACCATTTGGCACATTTTGTCCAAACATATGGGGATCGCGGATCGGCCACGACCCGGGCGGGCCATCCGAGGCGGATGATCACCGGGGTCCGGGCGGGTCGGGTGCGGCACGCGCCCGTGCTCGTCCCGGGGCGCGGGGTTCAGGCGGTCGGGCGCCGGGAGCGGCCCAGTGCGAAGCCCGCCGCGACGCACAACACCGGCGCGGTCAGGAAGCCCGCGACCAGGTTGAGGCCGCCGTAGCCGGCCAGGCCCAGGACCGAACCCGAGACCGCGCCGCCCGCCGCGCCGGCCAGGTTCATCAGCAGGTCCGAAACGCCCTGCACGCCCGGTCGCTCGCCGGCCGGCACCGATTCGCCGAGCAGCGCCGAGCCCGCGACCAGGCAGCACGACCAGCCGAAGCCGAGCAGGATCAGCCCGACCATGGTGCGCCACGTCGAGTGACCGGAGGTACCGGCGACGAACACCGCGAGCAGCAGGACGAGCTGGCCGCCCAGAATCACCGGGATCCGGCCGAACCGGTCGGCGGCCCAGCCGACCACCGGCGACAGCGCGTACATCCCGGCGATGTGCAGGCTGATGGTCAGCCCGACCAGGGTCAGCGCGGTGCCGTGATCCTTCATGTGCACCGGTGTCATCGCCATCACCGACACCATCACCACGTGCCCGAACGCCACCGTTGCCAGCCCGAGCATCGCGCGCGGCGCCCGGCGGATCACGCCGAGCGCGCCGCGCAGGTTGCCCCGGGGCGGCTGCCGGTCGCCGAGGTCGGCGCGGGCGATCAGCAGCGGATCCGGGCGCAGCGCGACCCACAGAATGGCGCCGGCGCCGCCGAAGGACACGATCGAGAACAGGAACGGCCCGGCCAACTCCGGCAGGCCGACCGCGCGGCCGACCACCGCGCCCGGCTCGTTCAGGTTGGGGCCCAGGACCGCGCCCACGGTGGTCGACCACACCACGATCGACAACGCCTTGGCCCGGCCCGCGTCGTCGGCGAGATCGGTCGCGGCGTACCGGGACTGGAGGTTGGCCGCGGTACCGGCGCCGAACACGAGCAGCGCGGCGATCAGCAGCGGGAACCACTCCAGGACCGCCGCCAGGATCACCCCGCCGGCCGCGAGCGCCGCGAGCCCCCACCCGGCGGTCAGCGCGACCCGCCGCCCGTACCGGGACGCGGCCCGCGACATCGGGATCGCGAACACGGCCGCGCCCAGCGTGATCGCGGTGGTCGCGAAGCCCGACCAGCTCTTGGATCCGGACAGATCCTCGGCGAGCAGCCCGCCGACGGTCAACGCGGAACCCATGCCCACCCCGCCGACCACCTGCGCGGCGATCAGCGTGCGCACGGTCCGCCGCTGGAGCCCCGAACGGTCCACCCGCACGGGGTCGACCGACTCGGGTATGGCCGGGTCCAAGGCGGTCATGCCGGATTCACCACCAGATCTGGAACGGATACACGAACCCACAGCGTGCCGGACACCCCCACCCCACCCCAAGCCGGGGCGATCGTGTGCCGATCGCCGGGACGCCGGTGCCGCGGCGGCAGGATCTTCGCACCGAAGCGGCCGTCGGGGCATCTGCGAGGACGCGGGCGGTTGCGGCGGGATGATTCGACATCGTGGGAGCGGACATGTTCGTCGCCGAGGTGGGTGGGGTCGGGCGGCGAGTGTGGCGGCGGAGTTGATGCGGGGTGGGTGAGCCGAGCGGATCAGGGGGCATGCGTTGGATCGGTGAGGTGAGGCGGGGTGACGTGAGGGGGCACGACGGATGGGTGAGGGCGTTCCGGGTGTGTGCGGTTGGAGGTGTGCCCGAGTGCGCACCCGGGTATGGGCAGGCGCCGCGCGCCGCATGGATCGGTGGACACGCACATGACGCTTGACGAGGACGAGGCCTGGACACTGTTGCGTGCCCTGGACCATCCGGAGCACCTGACCGTCCCGCCGGACTACGACCCGGTCGCCACGCGCGAGCGCTTCGATCGGCTCGTGGAGCGGCTGGAGACGGACTTCGCGTGCCACTGTGCGGTGGAGGGGGAGGCGCGGGCGGCGAGTCGGCACGGCGCGATCGTGGTGCCCGCGAGCGCGTTGGCGGGGAGCGGGCGGATCACCCTCGTGGTCAGCAACTTCGGCGACCTGGTCGCCACGAGCGTCGGTGCGCCGGACGACAACCCGGTCGGCGCGGCGCCCGCGTACGTGTCGCCGGCGGATGCGGACCGCGTCGCCGCCGCGCTGGACGACCTCGGCTACACGGTGGTCCCGGAGGATCTGCTGCGGTGCACGTACGACGGGGTGAGCCGGCTCGCGGACCACTACACCGTCGAGGATGGGCCGACCTGGTGGATCAGGTTCTTCGACTTTCCGTGACCGGGGGCGACCGGGCCGGGCGTGCCGGCGGGCCGAGCGGGTCTACACGAGGTCGCCGGGGATGGCGCGATAGGTGTCGGCCAGGGTGGCCAGGAGCGGGTGGTCGGTGGGCAGTACGTGTGTGCCGATGGCGCTGATCGGGCGCACGCCGATGGCCGTGTTGGTCGCGAACGCGGCCTGGATCGGCGCGAGTTCGCCGATGTGAACGGGCCGGGTAGGAGCGGGCCGGTGGGCCTGGAGCAGGTCGGCGGTGACGCCGCGCAGGCACGGGGCGTCGGGGCGGATCAGGCGGTCGGCGACCACGAAGCCGATGTTCCAGGTGCCGCCTTCCGAGATCCGACCGTCCGGCTCGACGAACAGCGCGTCGTCGTAGCCGGCCAGCATCGCCCGGCGGCGTTGGCGCAGTTGGCCGAACAGGCCCACGTGCTTGACCTCCGGCAGATCGCGTCGATACGTCAGCGGCAACACCCGCAGCGGCGGCATCGTCAGGGGCCCGGCCGGCCGGGTGCCGACCAGGATGTGCGGCGTGGCCGGAGCGGCCGGGTCGGCCAGGCCGATCGCCGGATCGAAGACGGTCACCCGGATCACGAACGCCTCGTTTCGACCGGCGGTGAACCGACGGACCAGGGTCCGGACGCGGTCCGGGTCCAGGTCGGCGTCGAACACGATGCGGCAGTCCCGGACCAGCCGGGCCAGATGCAGGTCCAGGCCGCGCACCCGGCCGTTCTCGACCCGCATGGACGTGAAATGCCCGATGTTCGACAGAGCCAGCGCGGCGAGGTCGTCGGGATGCGCGGGTGTGCCGTTGATCTCCACCCGGCAAGTCTGCCGGCCCGCGCGGCTCGGCCGGGAGTTCATGCTCTCGGCAGGGTGCGCGGAGCCGTCCCGGGGGCTCGGTCGGGCGGCGCGACGGTCGGGGCGGTGTGGTGGCGCCTGGGTAGGGTGTCGGATCCATGGGAATCCAACTAGTGCCGATCGGTGACACGTTGCGGGCCGCGCTGGGCCCGCCGAAGAGGGCGGAACTCCTGGACAGCAGCCCGCGTTCGCGGGTGTGGCGGGTGGAGTTCGGCGGCGAGCGGGCGATCGTCAAGCAGATCATCGGGGCGGGTGACCACCGCTACGGCGCGTCCGAGCGGTTCGCGCGGGAGGTCGCGGGGCTGCGGCTGGCCGCGCGGGGGCCGGTGGGTCCCGAGGTGCTCGCCACCGATCCCGACGCGTGCGTCATGGTGCTCGAACATCTCGACGACCTGGGCCGCATCGACGACTGGATGCCCGGGTACGCCGACGCGTTGGCCCGACTGCACGCGCTCACCGGCGTGGCGGACGCCGAGGCGCTGCCCGCGTGGCGCCCGCCCACCGCCGCGGACGCCGAGTCGTTCCTGGCGCTGGCCACGACGCTGGAGGTGGCGATCCCGGCGGGCGTACCGGCCGAGTTGGCCGCGCTGCTCACCCGGCTGGAGCCGGTCGGTCGGTATGCCCTGCTGCACGGTGACCCGTGTCCGGGTAACGATCTGCGGACCGCGGACGGGGTGCGGTTCGTCGACTTCGAGCAGGCCGCGCTCGGTGACGGGCTGGTGGAACTCGCCTACTTCCGGATCGGGTTCCCCACCTGCTGGTGCGCGATGTCGGTCACCGGCACACCGTTGGCCGAGGTGGAGGCGGTGTACGCGTCGACGTGGCGGGCGCGGACCGGACGGGCCATCGACCCGCGGACGGACATCGCCGACGCGTGCGCGGGCTGGTTGATCCGCGGCGACGCGCTGGTCGAACGGGCCCATCGGGAACGGGTCGACCAGTTGGCCCGGGTGCCGGTGCAGGACTTCACGTGGGGTCCGGTCTCGGCACGCGAGCGCCTGGTACACCGCCTCGGTGTGGTCGCCGACACGGCGACCGAGCCGTTGCGCGAGTTGGGTGAGCTGGCGCGGCGGCTGCGCGGGCGAATGGCGGCGGCCTGGCCGGGTCTGCGTCCGTTGCCGGGGACGGACACGCGGCCGTGGTGACGGGACGGGGGCTTGGGTCGGGCGGGCTTTCCAGGGTGAGACGGATGAGGCGGACGAGTTTCGAGCGAGAGCTTGCAACCACTACATCTGAAGTACTATAACTGTAGTCATCATCGGGCGGCCGAGCCGTTTCGGCCCGCTCGGCATCACTACGGAAAGAGTTCGCATGCGAAAGCTCACGTACTTCGTCGGCACCTCGCTCGACGGCTTCATTGCCGGCAAGGACGGAAGCGTCGACTTCTTCCCGGTCGGCGAAGACGTCCTGGCACACCTGGTCTCCGAGTATCCGGAGACGCTCCCGGGGCATGTGGCTCCGCACGTGGGGGTTGCGCCGGACGCCGAGTTCCGGCACTTCGACACGATCGTGATGGGTCGCGCGACGTACGATCCGGCGCTCCGGGAGGGCATCACCAACCCGTACAGCCACCTGCGCACGTACGTGGTCACCAACAGCATCACCGAAAGCCCCGACCCCGAGGTGACGCTGATCGCCGGCGACCCGGTCGCCAAGGTCCGCGAGTTGAAGGCAGAGTCGACCGGCAAGGGCATCTGGCTCGCGGGCGGCGGGCGCCTGGCGGGGAGCCTGATGGCCGAGATCGACGAACTGGTGATCAAGACCTACCCGATCCTGATGGGCACCGGGATCCCGATGTTGTCCGGCGGGTTCGAGGTCACCGCGTTCACCCGTACCGGTGGCACGGTGCTCGAGCACGGAGCGTCCGTCGCGACCTACCGAAGGACGTGACGCGGTGGCGGTCGCGATCGTGCGTGCGGTCGCGGCGTGGCCGGTGAGCAGGCGAGGGCGCTCGTGGGGGGGGGGGGGGGGGGGGGGTGCCCCCCCCCCCCGCCGTGCGTTTTTGGTTTCCTGCCCGTCGAAGACGGGGTAGG